>NZ_JBFRSX010000067.1:87195-141197 GCF_041473835.1 Vibrio sp. 10N.222.55.A1
CGGAGGTTTTTTTATGTTCTTAACTTTTAATATCGAATAGGTTTCGAATTAGAAGTTTGCAGAGCGTGGTGTACGTGGGAATGGAATCACGTCACGAACGTTACCCATACCTGTTACGTAAGATACTAGACGCTCGAAACCAAGACCGAAACCAGCGTGTGGCACTGTACCGTATTTACGTAGGTCGCGGTACCAGCTCATGTGCTCAGGGTCGATACCCATAGCAATCATACGCTCGTCTAGAATGTCTAGACGCTCTTCACGTTGTGCACCACCGATGATTTCACCGATGCCTGGTGCAAGTACGTCCATTGCTGCAACTGTTTTGCCGTCGTCGTTTAAGCGCATGTAGAAAGCTTTGATGTCTTTCGGGTAGTTCTTAACGATAACAGGTGCTTTGAAGTGCTCTTCAGCTAGGTAACGCTCATGCTCAGAAGACATGTCGATGCCCCACTCAACGTCAAACTCAAATTTCTTACCAGAGTCTAGTAGGATTTGGATTGCGTCAGTGTAGTCAACTTGTGCGAAATCAGCGTCTACGAATTGCTCTAGACGAGTAATTGCTTGCTTGTCGATGCGAGAAGCGAAGAACTCAAGGTCGTCGCGGCGCTCTTCAAGAACAGCAGCGAAAACGTACTTAAGCATGTCTTCAGCCAGTTTCGCTACATCGTTAAGGTCTGCAAACGCAACTTCAGGCTCAACCATCCAGAACTCAGCTAGGTGGCGGCTTGTGTTTGAGTTTTCAGCACGGAACGTAGGACCGAACGTGTAAACCTTGCTTAGTGCACAAGCATAAGCTTCAGCATTAAGTTGGCCAGATACTGTTAGGAACGTCTCTTTACCGAAAAAATCTTCGTTGAAGTCTACGTCGCCTTTTTCAGTGCGTGGTAGGTTTTCCATGTCTAGCGTAGAAACACGGAACATTTCACCAGCGCCTTCTGCATCAGATGCAGTGATAAGCGGAGCAGAAGTCCAGAAGAAGCCTTGCTCGTGGTAGAAACGGTGAATCGCTTGAGATAGACAGTTACGTACACGTGCTACTGCGCCAATCACGTTTGTACGTGGACGTAGGTGAGCAACTTCACGAAGGTATTCGATAGAGTGACGTGTCTTAGCCATTGGGTAAGTGTCAGCGTCTTCAACCCAGCCTACAACTTTAACGTCAGTTGCTGCTAGTTCGAAGTCTTGACCTTTCGCAGGAGACTCAACAATCTTACCCGTTACTTCAACAGAGCAGCCAGTTGTTAGCTTTAATACTTCGTTTTCGTAATTATTAAGATTATTAGGAACCACGGCCTGAATCGGGTCGAAACAAGAGCCGTCATAAATGGCAAGGAAAGAGATTCCAGCTTTGGAATCACGACGTGAACGGATCCAGCCGCGAACAGTTACTTCACTGTCTACCGCTAGCTTGCCGCCAAGTACGTCTGTTACAGGCGCGTAAGTCATGTTGATTTCATTCTCCATTGAGGGACAAATTCAACTCAAAGTCTCTGGCATTGCTGCAAATAAATATACATTTGCACAATAATTAGCCGAAACATTAAGTTGTATAAACTTTTTAAATCGATTGAACATATTACCTGTCATACCGACAGCTTCAACCTTTATTCTTGCTTGGTGAAAGAAATATTGTGTCTACTGACGATAAATAGGTTTGAGGGTGTGTTTTTTGTTCGATCTTAGCGTCAGCCTTACCTTTCACCCTATGTGAGCTGCTGAACGAGCATGGCGTAATCGAAACCTTTGTTTTCAATAATGGGAGTGTGATTGTGTTGAGACTCACTCTACATTGGCGCGGATTCAGTCATTTTGGACTTGATCACCTTCTTAATTTCCCACTAAAGCAACAAGAGGAGTTTAATATCTACGTGTTAATTACGCCGCCTTAACCCCTGCATTCTCTCTACACCCGCACTTTTCGAGCGCTCGCTCATTCAAGAAAAACAGTCGATCAAATTATGTCTCAACAAGGCAGGACTGGCTGTACAAGTAAAAGAGAATTACATGCTTAATTATTTAAAAAAACACTGGTTATCAAACGTTAAAGGAGATTCATTATCTGGGATTGTGGTTGCACTCGCATTGATCCCTGAAGCCATCGCATTTTCAATTATTGCAGGCGTTGACCATAAAGTAGGGCTCTATGCCTCGTTCTGTATTTGTGTCGTCACTGCTTTGGTTGGCAGTCGTCCGGGAATGATTTCTGGTGCAACAGGCGCTATGGCGCTACTAATGGTCACTTTAGTGAGAGAGCACGGATTAGAATATCTACTCGCCGCTTCATTCCTAGCTGGCGTCATTCAGATCGCAGCTGGGTATCTCAAGCTTGGTAACCTGATGAATTTCGTTTCCAAATCGGTGATTACTGGATTTGTTAACGCGCTCGCCATTCTAATTTTCATGGCTCAACTTCCTGAATTAATCAACTTCCCGTCAAGCGTTTACGTGTTAGTCGCTTTGGGTTTGGCGATCATTTATCTGCTTCCTTATTTTCCCAAGTTTGGTCGTGCAATACCTTCCCCACTGGTCGCGATTGTTGCTCTGACAATCATTAGTTTGCTCTTCGGCTTAGATGTGAGAACGATTGGCGATATGGGCAAGCTTCCCGATTCACTGCCTGTGTTCTTGATTCCTAATATTCCATTCACGTTTGAGACGCTTGCAACCATCCTGCCATATTCGATTGCTCTGTCTCTGGTTGGCTTGTTGGAATCCTTGATGACAGCGACCATAGTCGATGACCTGACTGATACTGAAAGCAATAAAAACAATGAGTGTAAAGGGCAGGGCGTTGCGAACATCGTTGCTTCATTATTTGGTGGAATGGCGGGCTGCGCAATGATCGGTCAGTCGATCATCAACATCAAATCAGGCGGCTTAACCCGATTATCCAGCATGATCGCAGGGGTTGTTTTGTTGCTAATGGTGGTGTTTGTTTCTGATTGGTTGAAGCTTATACCGATGGCGGCTTTAGTGTCTGTGATGATCATGGTTTCAATCGGCACATTCTCATGGCGTTCTATTGTTGAGCTTAAAGATCACACACTGCCAACCAATGTAACCATGCTAGCAACCGTGGCGGTGGTGGTGTTTACTCATAACTTAGCGATAGGTATTGCGGTTGGCGTGGTGCTGTCGGCTCTGTTTTATGCACATGCCAGCAAATCCATGGTGTTTATATCCGATGAAGTCGTGACAAACGAAATGCACACCATTCACCGAGTAAAAGGCCATGTCTTCTTTGCTTCGTCAGATGCGTTTGTCGACTTATTTGATTATGACAACGCGACCTCTTTAGTGACCATCGATATATCGGATGCGTCATTCTTAGATAATACCTCGGTCGAGGCGCTTGATAAGGTTGTGTTCAAGTTCCGTAAAAAAGGGGCTTACGTTGAAGTGTCAGGAATGGATAGCGTGAGTGCGAATCTGATAGTCAAACACGCGATGTATCACAAGCATAAAGACTTAACCGCGGTTTCCATTACGCACTAATCTTGGCTTAAGGTACTTTTAAAGCCTGAAAGCCTGAAAGCCTGAAAGCCTGAACTAGACATTGTTATGAAGTTAAAGCGCTCATTGTTGAGCGCTTTTTTGTTGGCGATCTATGACTTCTTCTTTGTACTCGACAAAGTAAACTGATTAATCAGTGACTCAAGGTGATCAGACAGCTCTTCTAAGTCATTGCTGATGTTGCGAGTTTCAGCCGCAGATTGCGACGTGTTGTTGGCGTGAGAGGTGATGGTCTCAACCTTTTGTTGAACATCTTGAGTCGCTTGTGTGGTGGATTGCGTTTGCTGCTGAATATTCTGTGCGTGAGCCAGCACCTGTTTCATCTCTTCGACCACACCATTCATTTCAATTGAAAGTGCGTCGATATCGGTTGAGCTTTGATGGGCTTGTTCGCAAACGCGATCGGCAGAAGTCAGCGACTCTTCGCTGCCTTGCTGGAACTGATGAATGATTGACTCAATACTGCCTGTTGCTTCAGCGGTTCGTGATGCAAGATGGCGAACTTCATCAGCCACCACCGCAAACCCACGACCTTGTTCTCCCGCACGTGCCGCTTCAATTGCTGCATTCAAGGCCAGAAGATTGGTTTGGTCAGCAATGCCACGAATCACACTCAATATTGAAGAGACCTCTCCGGTTTGCTCATTGAGTGTCAGTATTTTGTGTTTCACTTCTTCTATGCTGCTAACGAGGTTTTTTATCTCACTGCTTGCGTCGTGTGCTTGGTTGGCACTCTTACATGCCACATCTGCGGTGTGATTAATAAGCTCTGAAGCCGTTAAAGTCGCTTGTTCTACATTGACTTGCTGTGCCTGTATTCCTTCGACATTATGTTGCACTTCGGCGGTTTCGCTTTGCTGGTCACTGGCGGCTTGCTCGGTAATTTGCGCGACACTAGTCAGTTGGTTGGCAGACGCATTCAGTTTGTGCGAGGTGTTTTGTACCTTTTCTAAGCTGTCGGATACGGTTCCCATGAACGAGTTGATGGAGTTAGCCAGCGTGCCAATCTCATCCTTGCTTTGTTCCGGCAGGCGAGTGGATAGGTTTTTATCGTTGCTGACTTGGGTCATAAAGCGAGAAGTCTGTTGCAGCGGGCGCACGATAATCTTACGAATTAATCCCATCGTAAGGACAAATCCGGCAAACGAGATCACTGCCATAATGCCAATAGCAGCCATGGTTTGAGTGTTAATCAGCGAGTTAACATGGTTAAGGTTATATTCGAGACGAATCGCACCCAAGACTTCACCTTCTGGTGCCATATGACAGGCGACACAATTGGTTCCTCGGTAATCTTCACTCGACTTCATTGGCAGAGCAATAACCAAGCCTTTGCCCCAATCAGCAGAAAAAGGTTCGATAACGGTTTCGCCCGCTAGCGCTCGTTTATCAATATCGTCAACCGGTGTTTGGTTGTCATTACCTGGGCCATATAACTTGCTGACAGCGTCGGCGCGTAAAACACGAACGTCTTCAATGCCTTCTTGAGCCAGTGCTTTCTGACGAAGGGTCTCTTTCTGTGCCATGGTGCCGGTGAGCATCATCATGTTGAGGCTATCGAAGTAGTTACTTGCTTTGTCGTGAAGCTGCTCACTTAACACTGAGTTTACAAGTTGCTTTTGCTGCGAATATTGGAAATAGGTCGATATTGCTAGCAAAAAAGTGAACACGATGGCGAGAGCCACTAGGATTTTGAAGGTGATTGTTGAGCGCATAAGGTGTTTGTTTTTATTAATTATAATGACGCAAATACTGTACTAGTAAGAATCCCTACCACCTATGGGGTATAACGAATTGTGTGACCACACTCCGGTTGTGGTTATGCTTCTGTGATGTAGCAAGTTTGTGCGGAACCTAGTGTTGAAATGGAACGCGCTTCAAGCTCCTCGCTGTTCTTAAAACAGACTGTTGTTTTGGGAAAATTGAAGTGCAGCATCTTGTTTTGATTGTGCTGATAATTAGAAAAGCCTAGGTTGTTAATTAGCTCGATGTATTTGTCCGCTTGTCTTTTATCAATAAAGACTATTGTTTTAGACGACTTAGTGGTCAATTTATATCCAAATGGTTGTTTTGTTCAATTTAATAGCAAAAATTGTGGTTATAGCGTTGTGTTTCGAGGCTCATTCGATAAGATGAAAAGACCTCTATGATAGAGGTAGGGCAGCAACGGATACGCTGCTTCAAATACTATGGAATGTGACTTATTGGACACATACATGAAATTCAAGATTACATCACCGATTATTGAACCTACGGAAGGTTCACCACATCAGTTAATGCTTACTCACGCTTCTCGTTTTACCTCTTTTAAGACAAGCTCCCCTTTGAACGCCCTGTTCGACAACGTCTCTGCACGCTTCTTTACCGCTTATCGCCCCTATTGTTATTCGTTTTATAACTTTATTTCTATCTGAACTCCTTTGTCATCCGCTCGATGAACGAAGACTCACATCTATAAAAACTAAACAAATAAGTTAAAAACAATGAATATTAAAATGATGGGTAGCTCCCTAATTATCGCTGGTACCGCTCTCGGTGCTGGTATGCTTGCGATCCCAATGGTATTAGCTCAATTCGGATTGCTTTACGGCACACTGCTTATGGTACTGATCTGCTTCGGTACGACTTACGCAGCATTACTACTTCTAGAAGCGACCATCAAAGCGGGTGGCGGTCTAGGATTAAACTCTATTGCCCGAAAAACCTTGGGTAAACAAGGTCAGTTGCTTACCAACGGCTTGCTATACGCGTTGTTGATTTGCCTATTAATGGCTTACATTCTGGGCGCAGGTGACTTGCTGAGTAAGTTACTGTCTAACTTTGGCGTCGAAATTACCGCGACTACCAGCCAAACCGTGTTTACCTTGCTTGCTGGCGCAGTAGTCGCAAGTGGTACTGGTGTGATTGATAAGCTCAATCGAGCATTGTTCTTCGTGATGCTTGCTAGTTTGTTTGCCACCATGGCGTTCTTAGCGCCGAGCATGACTCAAGAAAACTTGATGCAGGTAACCAGCCATGACCACGTTGATCTAATCAAAACCAGTGCCATCCTGTTTACGAGCTTTGGCTTTATGGTGGTGATTCCAACCTTGGTTTCTTACAACCACGAAGCGACAGATAAACAGCTGCGTAACATGGTGATCATCGGTTCTCTGATCCCATTAGTGTGTTACTTGTGTTGGTTGTTTGCGGTAGTGGGCAACTTGAGTGAAGATCAATTCAGAAGCTTTGAGAACGTATCAGATTTGATGGCGGCGTTTGAGGCTCAGTCTCCTTGGGTGGGTAACGTTCTGTCTACCTTCACGGGCTTGGCGTTGTTGACCTCTTTCTTTGGTGTGGCGATGGCGTTGTTCAACCAGAACAAAGACATGTTCAACCAAAATACAGCGGTAACGTACTGCATTAGCTTTATCTTGCCGTTGGCTGGTTCATTGCTTGCTGCAGACAAGTTCCTACAAGTACTGAATTACGCAGGTATCATCTTGGTGTTCCTAGCGGTGTTTGTTCCTCTGGTTATGGTTCACAAGCAGCGCTTCATGAAAGTTGCTGATGACCGATACCGAGCAGAAGGTGGCAGCGCAATGATGTTGTTCTCACTGCTGTTTGGTTGTTTCCTGCTTATCTCGCAAGTGATTTAACAAAACAATTTGGTCGGTTGAATCAATCAGTCACCAAGCTTTAGCTCCAAAAGCTTCAGATACAAAAAAGGAACGCATCGGCGTTCCTTTTTATTATCGGTTTATTAATTCAGAATGATTAACAAACAACCTTAACAGCCAAACCACCTTGAGATGTCTCACGGTATTTAGCGTTCATGTCTTTACCTGTTTCTAGCATTGTTTCGATAACTTTATCTAGAGAAACAGTAGGAGCAGAAGAGCGACGAAGCGCCATACGAGTCGAGTTGATTGCTTTAACTGCAGCAATACCGTTACGCTCGATACATGGTACTTGTACTTGGCCAGCAACTGGGTCACATGTTAGACCTAGGTTGTGCTCCATGCCGATTTCTGCAGCCATACATACTTGCTCAGGGCTACCACCCATAAGCTCAGCAAGACCAGCAGCAGCCATAGAGCATGCCACACCAACTTCACCCTGACAGCCAACTTCAGCACCAGAGATTGAAGCGTTACGCTTGTAAAGACCACCGATCGCGCCAGAAGCTGCGAAGTAACGGATGTAATCTTTCTCTGTCACTGTTTGGATGAACTTATCGTAGTAAGCCAATACAGCAGGGATGATGCCACATGCGCCGTTTGTTGGTGCCGTTACTACACGGCCGCCAGCTGCATTTTCTTCGTTTACTGCGAAAGCAAACATGTTTACCCAGTCAACAACCGACATTGGATCATTGGTTGTTTTTTCTGAAGTCATTAGCTGTTGGCGAAGTGCTGCTGCACGGCGAGGAACACGTAGTGGACCAGGCAGGATACCTTCAGTATTCATACCGCGATCCATACACTCACGCATAGTTTTCCAGATGTTAGCGAAGTAAGTGCGAGACTCTTCGTCTGAGTGGAACGCTGCTTGGTTTTTCATAACCAGTGTACTGATAGAAAGACCGCTTTCTTTGCACTGATTAACCAGCTCTTCAGCTGTTGTGAATTCGTAAGGTGCTTTGATTGGGTTTTCTTCTTCTTTGCCGAAGTTCTCTTCGTCAACGATGAAACCGCCGCCAATTGAGTAGTACGTTTTTGAGTATGCAACTTCGTCACCAACCCATGCATGAATGCTCATGCCGTTCTCGTGTAGAGAAAGGTTGCTAGTGTGGAAGTTCATACCGCCATCGCGTGGGAACGATACTGTATGACAGTGCATGCCAACAGGAAGGCGCTCAGTTTCTTCTACGCGAGCAATGAAGCCAGCAATAGAATCGATATCAACACGCTCAGGAGTATTGCCAGCAAGACCCATGATGATTGCGATATCTGTGTGGTGACCTTTCCCTGTCAGTGATAGTGATCCATAAACGTCCACGGTGATTTTAGTGATGTCGCGCAATTTTCCCATTGAACGTAGGTCATCAATAAATTCTTTACCCGCTTTCATTGGTCCAACTGTGTGTGAGCTCGATGGACCAACACCGATTTTATAGATATCAAATACACTAATCATAGCGATTACCTCAAAAAGAGAGCCTCCCAAGGGGAGTAGGGAGGCTCATTTATTATCATTATATTTTTTGTCTAATCTCGCGATATAAGATGGATGCCATCTTATAAAAAGGGCTTGAGATTAAAGAGCGCCGTAGATTACAGAACTAATAGCCGCTAGACCACATAAAGCTGTAAAGATTTGCACAGGTGCTGAAGTTTTGTACTTAGCCATAGCTGGTACTTTCTGCATCGCGAACACAGGCATTAGGAACAGGATAGCTGCAATCATTGGAGCACCCATTGTTTCAATCATACCTAGGATACTTGGGTTAACTATCGCAACAATCCAAGTTGTAACAACGATGAACGCTAGAGATGCTTTTTCAATCTTAGAGATTGAAGAACCAGAGCGAGACTTGATTAGACCAACAAGACCTTCGTGAGCACCTAGGAAGTGACCGAAGTAGCTAGAAGTAATCGCTGCGAATGCTACAAGAGGACCCATGTAAGAGATAAGTGGAGACTCGTGAACGTTAGCTAGGTAAGAAAGAACAGAGATGTTCTGTGCTTGCGCTGTTGCTAGTTGCTCTGGAGATAGAGAAAGCACTACAGAGAATACGAAGAACATTACAAAACCCATCAGCATCATTGCTGCGCCACCAGTGATCGCGTCAGTTTTCTTAACTGCGTCATCACCGTATACACGACGTTGCTCTTTAGAGAACTGTGAAATGATTGGGCTGTGGTTGAAAGAGAACACGATGATTGGAATAGCAAGCCAGATAATAGAAGGCATTGTTGACCATTCTGGGCTTACGTCCATCATTGAAGTGTTCCAATCAGGAACTAGGTAAAAAGATAGCGCTAGTAGGATGAATACTAGTGGGTAAACCATTGCTGAAGTTGCTTTAAGCATCAGCTCTTTACCGAATACAACACCTGCTGTCATAGCAAGGATAAGTGCACCAGAAAGAAGAGGACGTGGAATAGATTCCATACCCATTTGGTTTACTAGGAAAGAATCAACTGTGTTTGTGATACCAACACCGTAGATAAGAACGATCGGGTAGATAGCGAAGAAGTAAGCAAAAGTAATAATGTTTGCGCCAGTCTTACCGAAGTGCTCTTCAACTGTGTCTGTAATATCAGCTTCAGGGTTTTTAGCAGACAGTACGAAACGAGCTAGAGATTTGTGTGCGAACCAAGTCATTGGTGCCGCAATTAGAGCTAGGATAACTAATGGCCAAAAACCACCCGCACCAGCTTTGATTGGAAGGAATAGTACGCCAGCACCAACTGCTGTACCGAATAGTGATAAACACCAGGTAAAATCTTTATAGTTAAACTTGCTTGAATCTTTAACGGCATTTGCCGAAGAAGTTGTTGTGTTCATGTTAAATTACTCATTTTTTGGGAACAGGAAATAAGTCGGGGCTAATTCTGCAGAATTTTCTTCTGCAAAAAATAGATCTAAATCATGTAATGAAACGGCGTGTCACATGATATGCGAAAAACGGATTTTTGATCACGAAAATAGCGTGCCACAGGTGATTTATGTTTATGCTTGGTATTACTTTTATTTATGCGAAAGGCGGGGTTGTATAGATTTATACCAGGGAAACGTTTGCGTAAAATTGCATTAATAAATCTGTTCCATAGAAAGTCTGGATTTTGTTAACAGAGATTAAACAAAACGTAGTTGCTATGTGATTTGTTGCACTACATGTTGCTGCAGTGAATGGATAATTTGCGCCGTAACGCCCCAAATTAGGTGCTCTTGGAAAGGCATCGCAAAAACCCGATGCTTGATTTGTTTAAAGTTAACAGTGTGGCTGTGTAACTTGGCTTGGTCTAAAACATAGGTAGCGGGTACCTCAAAAATTGAGGCAACTTCGTTCTCATCAATGATGGCTTCATAGTCAGGATCGACCATGGCAATAATCGGCGTCACAGAAAATTTACTAATAGTACTCAATGCTGGTAATTGCCCAATAATTTTAACTTGATCCGATCGAATTCCCACCTCCTCATGGAGCTCTCTGAGTGCAGTGAATTGCATAGAAGGGTCAGAAAGTTCGTGTTTACCACCAGGAAAGCTGACTTGGCCGGGGTGATGCTTTAAATGAGCCGCTCTTTTAGTAAAAATGACATGTAAACCATCTTCTCTTTCAACTAAACCTACCACCACTGCCGCTTTACGTAATTGCTCGCCACTGATGTGCGAAACACGCTCTACTGACTCAGGATGATAGCCAACGGTAGGGTTAAGTTGGAATTGCTGAAGGAAGTTTTCTTTATTCATATCAAGCCAATATATTGATTATTATGATTTTAAGTATAGACATAACCGTGGGTTGATTACCAATATCGAGTTTTTCTTCATTCACTTTCCCTCTTTTAGTTATCAATTGGGCGTCATGAGAGGCTGTTTACCGATGAATCTCCTCAAAATGACGATTTTTGCTATATTCAATATGTGCATACAGGCGAGTAAGCGTTACCCATGTCATAAAATTGGGTGACGAAACGTAGATTTTTTGTTTAAGAATTTGATAACAATAACTTAGTGGACCATTCTAAAAAGAAATAGAAGAAAAGGTATGAGATGAAAGGAATCATATTCACCGAATTTTTAGAGCTTGTTGAAGACAAGTTTGGGCTAGAGCTTTTGGAAGAAGTTCTAGAAATGTCAGAAGATGAAGGGATCTATACGTCGGTCGGCAGTTACGACCACAAAGACCTTGTCAGGTTGATTATCAACTTGAGTAAGAAAACCGATATTGATGCGGCAAGCTTGCAACGCGTGTTTGGGCAGTCTGTATTTAAGAACTTACTGGCCTCATTACCGAATAAAGCGAGCCTTGCTCACAGCAATACCACCTTTCAATTTATTCAGCACGTAGAGCGTTACATTCATGTTGAAGTGAAGAAGCTCTATCCAGATGCTGAGCCACCTGAATTCAGTTTTATCACCACGAACGAAGCACAACTTGTTTTTGACTACAAAAGCGCAAGGTGTATGTCTCATGTTTGCTTAGGGCTTATTGAAGGATGTGCTGAATACCACGGTGAATCTATCGCGGTGGAGATGACGCCACAAAATGATGACCAAAGCGTGGTTAGGTTTAATCTCAAAGTAGAAAAGTAATATGGATCTGGCATCTGCCCTAGAGAAGAAGCTTAAGCGTCAAATCGCGGCAAGGAAAGCGGCTGAAGGATTGTTGGAACAGAAGAGCCTCGAACTGTTCGAGGCTAACCAACAGCTTGAGCTTGCTTTGCGTCAGTTAGAAAAGCGCTCCAACGCGAATATACGCCGCATTGAATTCCAAGAACAAATCGACAACCTGTTGATTGATTTTGGGCGCGCGTTTCTAAGAAATGATCTCGATGATGTCATGCTATCTGAACTAACGACCAACGTGACTAACAGTTACTTAATCGAAGCCAGTCGTTTGATTCTACCTCCCAAGCTCATCCCTCAGTTACAGACCTATGATTATGGCGATGAGACTGTCGAGGTGTTAGAGCAAGACATTCAAGAACCTCATTGGCAAGACAACCTACTGACCGTGCCCTTAGAGGTTGAAAAAGTCATAGTTGGTGCGTTAATCGTCAGAGTCAGGTTGTTAGACCAAGACTACGAGTTTATCCAAAGCCAACTGTTGTTGGTCACGGACCTTATCTGCAGTGCCTTAACCCATCAACTAGCAATCAACCGAAATATTGAATCACGTAAACGAGCGGAAGAGTCCGAAAGGGCAACGCGTGACTTTGTGGCCATGATTAATCATGAGTTAAGAACTCCACTTAATGGCTTACTAGGCAGTGCCGAGTTGATCAGTGATACCGAACTGAATAGCTCTCAGCGTGAGATAGTGAACAACCTGAGCCAATCTGGAGAGTTTCTCCGAACCATCATTAATGATCTATTGGATTACAGCAAAATTAACGCAGGGATGTTAGAGCTTATTCCAAAGAAATTTGCCCTACGTGATTTGAGAAACACGATTGAAAGCATCTTCGTCAATCGAGCAATTGAGAAGCAGCTCGAATTCAATATCAGTGTTACGTCAAACGTTCCCTCCCATTTCCAAGGCGATTTAGAGCGCATCACACAACTGTTTGTGAACTTAATAGGTAATGCGATTAAATTTACAGAAGAAGGGCATGTGAATGTTGATATTGAGTGGGACAAAAACCAATTTGTTTTCTCTGTAGAAGATACCGGAGTCGGAATCGCTGAATCGGCGCATAAGACGCTGTTTGAACCTTTTACGCAGGCAGATAACTCAAGTAGTCGGAACTATGAGGGTACAGGACTTGGGTTAGCGATTTGTCGCAAACTGGTGGCTCTGATGAATGGTGATATTGGGGTGACCAGTGTCGTTGGTTCAGGCACGACGTTTACCATCTCGATTCCTCTTCAAGTTGTCGATGTTCCGGCAGAGAGTGATAGTGTCGCCAAGGGCTTTGAGTATGAGGCGGAATTGTCACTACTTAAAGTGCTGGTGGTTGATGATATTAAGATGAACCAGATCATCATCCAACAGATGCTTCGTAAACATGAGATTGAACCAGCTATCGCAAGCAATGGTGTCGAAGGGTTTGAGCTCGCGTCAGACAACGAATACGACATTGTATTCATGGATTGCAGAATGCCTGTTATGGACGGGTTTGAAGCAACAGAGAAGCTAAGAGAGAAGGGTTACGTTAAATCTATTGTGGCACTGACCGCCGGAACGACATTGGAAGAACGCGAACGTTGTATTCAGTGTGGAATGGATGACATTTTGAGTAAGCCTTACACCGCCAACGATCTGAAAGAGATGCTCAAGAAGTGGGGTGTCTCAGCGGTGAAGGTCGCTTAAACACGCGAATAAAGCGTTGTGAGTTATGTACTCTAACTTACAGACTAAAAAACCGAAGTGATCTTACGATCCTTCGGTTTCTTTTTATATCGAACTTTTGCTAGCCGTTAAGCTAAGGAACTCGTCATTAAGTCGCGGAACTCGCAGTTAATGAC
The DNA here is from genome assembly GCF_041473835.1 of Vibrio sp. 10N.222.55.A1. NCBI lineage: Bacteria > Pseudomonadati > Pseudomonadota > Gammaproteobacteria > Vibrionales > Vibrionaceae > Vibrio > Vibrio sp. 10N.222.55.A1. Next base: position 100,834 of record NZ_JBFRSX010000067.1, read on the forward strand.
ACTAGGTTTAGCAATCTTCAAGTACCGGTAGAATTCGACTCAGCTTATCCAGTGTTTCTTGGTATTCAGAAGCACAATCACTATCAAATACCACGCCACCGCCAGCCCAAGCATAAAGCGTGTTGTTCTCGGCGACTAATGTACGAATGGTAATACTGGTATCCATTCTGCCATTTCGGCTGATGTAGCCAATACTGCCGCAGTACGCTGAACGTCGATGCGGTTCTAACTCTTCAATGATCTGCATCGCGCGAACTTTTGGTGCGCCAGTAATCGATCCTCCAGGGAAACAGGCTCTCAGAAGGTCAGTTGCAGAGTATTGGTCATCAAGGTCCGCTCGTATCGTGCTCACTAAGTGGTGCACGGCAGGGAAGCTTTCAATATCGAAGAGCTTTGGTACATGCACTGTGCCCGGTTTTGCTACTCGGCCAATGTCATTACGAAGTAGGTCGACGATCATCAAGTTTTCCGCCTGATCTTTATCGGCGCTTGCTAGGTCTTGCGCGTTGGCATTATCAATCATCGGGTCCTCAGAACGAGGTCGTGTGCCTTTGATTGGCTTGGTTTCAATGACGTTGTCTTTGAGTTCTAAGAAACGCTCTGGCGAAACACTGATGATTGCGCAGTCGGCCAAACGGATAAAACCCGAAAAGGGCGCTGAGTTGTACTGTTCTAACTTGTCATAAGCCAGCCATTCACTACCTTGGTATTGGGCATTGAAGCGCTGAGCTAAGTTAATCTGATAGCAGTCCCCGGATAACAGGTACTCTTGAACACTATCGAACTTAGTGGCGTAGCTCTCTTCGCTCATATTGGATTGCCACGGTGTGGTTAACCCAAAGGGCGCATGTGATAGGTGTGATTGAGCCATCTGCTGCATTAGCCAATCATGATGTTCATCGATATTGCTACCGACAATACACGCCGTTTTCAATTGGTGGTCAACGATAACAGCCCATTCATACAAGCCAACTGCCATGTCAGGTGCTTCAATATCACGCTTTGCGAGTGATGGAAGTGTCTCGACTCTGCGCCCTAAATCATAGCTAAAATAGCCTAAAGCGCCGCCAACGAATGGCAACTGAGTGTGCTCTTTAGTCGCAGGCAATAATTGTTGCTGATATTGGTCGAGTAGTTCGAAAGGATCAGAGTCTGAAACCTCGCACGTCTCATTAACATTAACGGTCGTTTCTGCACCGATTGTCTCGAAGGTGGCGATGGGTTGAGCAACTAAAATATCGTATCGACTATCAACGTGGCTTTCTGAAGCGGAGCGTAATAGCATTGCCCACGGCAGGTTTTCAATATGGGAAAACAGCTGTTTAGCTAAAGTTGATTGATATTCAAGCGGCTTGATTTGGATAGAGCGAAATTCGTTGTTATTCATTTGTTTAATTTGTGACAAAGAGTTCGATCACTGCATGGCGTGTGAGAGGAAGCAAGAGTATCATAAATTGAAAATAAAATGGGTTCTTGATTAGAACGGAGTAATCCAAGTGGTTTAGTTTAAAGCTATGCAAGCGATTGCTAAAGCAACTAAATACAGCTCAACACAATAAAAAGCTAAACCACCTAATTCGATTTGGCACATATAGTCAAACTGTGAACCCACATGGAACCAGAACAATAAAGAGGCATGCAATGACGGTTATTCGTAAGCAAGATGTGATCAGCAGTGTCGCTGACGCACTTCAGTACATTTCTTATTATCACCCTTTAGACTTTGTCCAAGCCCTAGAAAAAGCGTACGAGAAAGAAGAGAGCCAAGCAGCTAAAGATGCGATCGCTCAGATTCTTATCAACTCGCGCATGTCTGCGGAAGGCCATCGTCCAATTTGTCAGGATACGGGTATTGTTACTTGTTTCGTGAACATCGGTATGGATGTTAGGTGGGAAACGGATCAAACAGTACAACAGATGGTTGATGAAGGCGTTCGTCAAGCTTACAACAACCCAGATAACCCATTGCGTGCATCTGTCCTAATGGACCCTGTAGGTAAGCGTATTAATACCAAAGACAACACACCAGCGGTTGTCCACATTAATATGGTTCCAGGCAACAAAGTTGAAATTCAAATCGCGGCTAAGGGCGGCGGTTCTGAGAACAAAACCAAGATGGTTATGCTGAACCCTTCTGATGATATTGCAGAATGGGTAGAGAAGACGCTGCCAACAATGGGTGCAGGCTGGTGTCCACCGGGTATGCTAGGTATAGGCATCGGCGGTACGGCTGAGAAAGCAGCTGTGCTAGCGAAAGAATCTTTGATGGAACACATCGATATCCAAGAGCTTATCGAGAAAGGTCCTGAGAACGCAGAAGAAGAGCTTCGTTTAGACATCTTCAACCGTGTAAACAAGCTTGGCATTGGTGCACAAGGTCTTGGCGGTCTCACTACTGTGGTTGATGTAAAAATCAAAACAGCACCAACTCATGCTGCTTCTAAGCCTGTATGTTTGATCCCGAACTGTGCAGCAACGCGTCACGTTCACTTCACACTAGATGGCAGCGGCCCAGCAGAGCTAACGCCACCTAAGTTAGAAGAGTGGCCAGACATCACTTGGGAAGCGGGCGTAAATACACGTCGTGTTAACCTTGATGAAGTGACTAAAGAAGACGTACAAGAGTGGAAGACCGGCGAAACGGTTCTTCTGTCAGGTAAGATCTTAACCGGTCGTGATGCTGCTCATAAACGTATTCAAGGCATGCTAGAAAGCGGCGAAGGCTTACCAGCCGGCGTTGATTTCAAAGGCAAGTTCATTTACTACGTGGGTCCTGTTGATGCTGTAGGTGATGAAGCGGTAGGTCCTGCGGGCCCAACAACTTCAACACGTATGGATAAGTTCACTGACATGATGCTGAACGAAACTGGCATTATGGGCATGATCGGTAAAGCGGAACGTGGCCCTGCAACGGTTGAATCAATCAAAGAGCACAAAGCGGTTTACCTAATGGCGGTTGGTGGTGCAGCTTATTTAGTCGCAAAAGCAATTAAAAAAGCACGCGTTGTTGCGTTTGAAGATCTCGGTATGGAAGCGATTTACGAGTTTGAAGTTGAAGATATGCCTGTAACGGTAGCGGTTGACTCTAACGGCGTGAACGCACACCAGATCGGCCCTGACACGTGGAAAGTGAAGATTGCTGAAGCTGAGAAAGCGTAATTAATCGACGCCAAAAAATCGTAATTGTCGCTAACTTCAGCGTTTGAATTGCAATTTTTGACAGAAAGTTAAAGACAAAAGTGCAGCATTATCTGCACTTTTGTCTTATTATCAATGATATAGTGATAAACACATAGTTTGATATAAGAACATAGGAGAGAGGAATGCCTCGTTTTATTCAGATCCTACAGATTATCTTGGCAGTGGTGATTGGTGCTTTTGTTGGCTACGACCTGATCTTGAAAGGGATCAGTATCTTTGATAATAAATACGTGACGATTACATGTGCGCTTTGGCTAATTGCAGAGATTGCACTGTTTGTTATCTACAAGTTGATTGAAGACGATTAGACGTCGGATATCGTGCAAAAATTCTAAAGCCCCTGATTATGAATGTAGTCAGGGGCTTTTATTCATCTAGCATTAAGAATGTGTATTGCATACTCATCAACATAAGCAAAAGCATACAAACTATCCCAACGGGGAAAGAACATAGGCTTGCCTTTCTATTATCATAACCAGCTAGCCTAACTATCACGGAGTCGTTCTAATGAAACACCTAACTCAAGAAATGAGTGACTTTATAAGCAGAGGAACGGATTCTCATATTCGAGTAGCGGTCACGGGGCTCTCTCGTGCGGGTAAGACAGCATTCATTACTTCGCTGGTTAATCAGCTTCTTCATACGTCTACCCACAAAAACTTGCCACTGCTTGCATCGGCGAGAGATGGAAGAATTATTGGCGCAAAGCGTATCCCGCAACACAACATGATGATTCCACGCTTCTCTTATGATGAAGCGATGGAGTCGTTGAATGCACAGCCACCAGAATGGCCAGTGCCAACGCGTGATGTCAGTGAGATTCGTCTAGCAATCAAATATAAGCCTGCGAAGGGCGCGAAAAAGCTACTGAGTAAAAACAGCACCCTTTATCTCGATATTGTCGATTATCCAGGTGAATGGCTGCTTGATTTGCCGTTACTGGATATGGACTTCGATACCTGGAGCCAATCTCAGTTTGCCGCATTGAAAGGCGACAGAGAAACTTACTCGCAACAGTGGAACGCCATGCGTGGTGATATCGATTTGCTAGCAGAAGCGGACGAAAAGAAACTGGTCGCGATTGCCGATAGCTACACTCAGTACCTTCATACTTGTAAAAGTAACGGGCTGCATTGGGTACAACCGGGTCGATTCGTATTACCCGGTGAGCTTGAAGGCGCGCCTGTGTTGCAATTCTTCCCGTGCATCGCACCTGAGGGTAAGTTCTCAAAAACAAGTAACTATGCGGTACTTAAAGCGCGTTATGAAGAGTATCAACAGAAGGTCGTCAAAGCGTTCTACAAGAATCACTTCGCGACGTTCGACAGACAAATCGTGCTAGTGGATTGCTTACAGCCACTTAATGCGGGCTATGACTCTTTCATGGACATGCGTGGCGCGTTAGAACAGTTACTTAAGAGCTTTAAGTACGGTCGAAGCAATATCTTAAGACGTTTATTCGCGCCGAAGATCGACAAGATCTTGTTTGCAGCCACAAAAGCTGACCACGTGACACCGGATCAACATCCGAACTTGGTGTCACTGTTACAACAGATGGTGCATCCAGCTTGGCAGCAGGCGGCGTTTGAACACATCGACATGAGTTGTATGAGTATCGCGTCTATTCAAGCGACCAGCGCGGGTTATATCTCGTCGGGTTCAGACAATGTTCCGGCGTTGCAAGGTGTGACTTTGGATAATGTCCCTCAAACCATGTATCCGGGAGAGGTGCCGCGTAAGTTACCTAATAAACAGTATTGGGAAACCAACCAGTTTGATTTCACGAGCTTTAGACCGATGGAGCAACATTCCGATGAGCCTTGCCAACATCTAAGAGTCGACAAGGTTTTAGAGTATCTCATTGGCGACAAGTTGAAGTAATTGAGGCAATCAAAATGAGTGAATTAAAAATAAAGCAGGTCTTTAACGAACCGTTGAAGACCTCTTTTGATGAGCAAGACAAGAGTGACGTTGGCCCGGATTTAGGCGCTCAACAACTGTTCACAGAGCAAGAGAAATTTGTCCCTGTCGCACCGCAAGTGAAAGCTGATCTTGATGGTGAAGCTGAGCAGCAATTGGAACAAGTGATTCGACCGAGCAAAAAGAAGAAGTGGTTTGGAACGGGTTTATTGGTCGCTTTCTCTGGCCTAGTTGGATGGCAGGCAATTGATTCGGTCATTACCGCGATTCAATCGGCTGACTGGCTGGCGTTAGGTTGGGCAGGCTTCATTGCTGCCATTGCTTCATTGGGTTTAGGCGCAATAGGCAAAGAGCTGTGGAAACTGCGTTCACTTAAAGATCACTTTAGTGTGCAAGAGCAGAGTGAAGAGCTACTCCAAAGTCAAAGTGTCGGCAAGGGCAAAGCGTTCTGTGAAAACATCGCCAAGCAAGGTGGCATTATCGCTGAGTCTCCTTCGTACGATAAGTGGCGAAACAGCATTAACCCAGCACACAGTGATGCAGAAGTGTTGGATATGTACGATGCGTTAGTCGTGAGTCAACAAGACAAAGTAGCGACTCAAATCGTCACTAAGTTTTCGACCGAATCGGCGGCTTTGGTCGCGGTGAGTCCATTGGCGGCGGCTGATATGTTGTTGGTGGCTTGGCGAAATTTCACCATGATAGACAAGCTTGCTGATGTGTATGGCATTGAGCTTGGCTACTGGTCTCGCATTAAGCTATTTAAACTGGTGTTAATCAACATGGCCGCTGCAGGAGCAAGTGAGCTCGCGATTGATGCAAGTATGGATCTCGTCTCGATGGATCTTGCAGGCAAAGTCTCAGCTCGAGCAGGGCAGGGGCTAGGTGTCGGTATCCTTACTGCAAGACTGGGCTTAAAAGCCATGACATTGCTGCGTCCTATGCCTTGGCATAACGAACGAAAAGTAAAACTGGCAGACCTCCGCAAAGCCGTCCTTTCTGAAATAAAGCGTATCACTCTTAAATAAAGCATTTGAAGCTCAATAGTTTGAGAGGAAGAGTAAACATATGTTTACTCTTCTTCTTGACTGAACTCAGAGCTTAATCCACACTACTGTCAACTTATCCTGACACCTATAATAGGACTATTTGTGCGTCTCGAAGTATTGTGTGAAGACAGACTCGGCTTAACGCGTGAGTTGCTCGATATCTTGGCCTCAAAAAGCATTGATTTAAGAGGAATCGAAATTGATGTTAAAGGTATTATTTATCTAAACTGCCCTGATATTGATTTTGATGCTTTTAGTGAACTTATGGCTGAAATTCGCCGAATTTCAGGTGTGAAGGATGTACGTAAAATCCAATTTATGCCAAGCGAAAGGCATAACACAGAGCTGATTGCTCTGCTGGCAAACCTACCTGATCCTGTTATTGCGATTGACCTTAAAGGCTCAGTCGATATGGCTAACCACGCTGCATTGAACCTTTTTAATAAGCAAGAAGACGCAGTCATCGGTGAACCGCTAGCGACGTTTGTTCCTAGCTTTAACTTTGCTCGCTGGATCGAAGGCGATGTAACGCGTCATCGTGAAGTTGTCGTGTTAGATGGTTTAGATTTCTCTATTGAGATCCTGCCGATTTACCTTGGTGGTGATGTCAACGAAGCGGTACTGGCAAGCGCAGTAATGACGATTCGTTCTTGTAATCAAGAGATGAACTCGCCAGATTCAATCCCAGAACAGAACAACCTAGGTTTCGAACACTTTGTTGGTGTCTCTAATCGCCATAAAGCCTTGATCAGCCAAGCTAAGAAATTGGCTATGCTGGATCAGCCTCTATTAATTGAAGGCGATACAGGGACAGGCAAAGAGATGTTGGCAAAAGCGTGTCATAACCGTTCAAATCGATCGTCTTTCCCATTCTTGATTCTAAGCTGTGCATCGATGCCTGATGACGTAGCGGAAACGGAATTGTTTGGTCATGCGCCGGGTTCATTCAACCATGAGCAAGGTCATAAAGGTATTTTCGAACAAGCGAATGGCGGTACCGTATTTTTAGATGAAATTGGCGAGATGAGCCCGCATCTACAAATCAAATTGCTGCGTTTCCTACAAGATGGTTCATTCCGTCGTGTTGGTGAAGAAGAAGAGATGCACGCTGATGTTCGTATTATTGCATCAACGCGCCACCGTCTTTCTGAATTAGCCGACTCGGGTTCGTTCCGTGAAGATTTGTTTTACCGTTTGAATGTACTGACTCTGTCTATCCCTGCATTGCGTGAACGCTCAAACGACGTAGCACCGCTATTGGAACTGTTCGTTGCAAAGTACGCGCAGCAGTTAGGTATGTTAAAACCAAAATTGACTCAAGAGTTAGTCGACCAGCTTGGTAATTACCAATGGCCGGGCAACATTCGTCAGTTAGACAACATGGTTCTACGCGCACTAACAGAGTTGGATTCAGACACGCTAACGGTTGAGCAATTCCACTTGCCACAGCTTGAAACATTGACGGCAGGAATGGCGAACCTGAGCTTAGATGGTTCGCTCGATGAAATCATGAAAGACTATGAATCTCAGATTCTAGAGAAGCTTTATCAGTCTTTCCCATCAAGCCGTAAGCTAGCAAAACGTTTGAATGTATCTCATACCTCAATTGCGAATAAGCTTCGTGATTACGGTATCAGAAAGAACTGATCGAATAAGAACAAGATTATGGAAGATTTGAGTACACCAGAGCGCATTTATAAGCATGATGGTAATCTGATTCTACGCACGGCTGAAATCGATGATGCTGGCATGATCAGCGAGTACTTTCAGGTTAACAGAGAGTATCTGAAACCTTGGGAACCGATTCGCGAAGACGCGTTCTTTGATAGAGCGAGTTGGGCGCAGCGACTGATCAAGTTAAACGAGCTTCATAAAATGGGGCTAGGCTATTACTGTTTACTGATTAACGCTGACTCTAATGAAATGTTAGGCACCATATCGTTCAGTAATTTGTCTCGTTTCCCGTTCTACGCTTGTAATGTCGGTTACTCATTGGCGCAAAGTGCACAGGGCCACGGTTACATGCGCAGAGGTTTGAACATGGCCAAAGACTACATGTTTGATGTGCAGAACATGCACCGCTTAATGGCGGGCTACATGCCTCACAACGAACGCAGTGCTGGCGTATTAGAACATCTTGGTTTTGTCCGAGAAGGTTTTGCTAAAGACTACCTACAGATTAACGGTAAATGGGAAGACCATATACTGACAGCATTAGTTAACCCAAATTGGGAAGATAGACGCGTTATTTAGCGGCAATATTGCTAAGACGTAGTACTAGTTAAAGGCAAATAGCTTTTAAACGTAAACAAAATTTAGACGCAGCGTATATCAAGCTTTGCTAATCGCCGCTGCATCAAAAAGAACAGATAGGCATGGTAAATCCATCAGCCTGAGCAGATATTTGAGGAATTTTGATGTCATACACAACTTTGGACGAATACCAAAGAAAATGGATTTTCACACACCAGTCAATGCCGCTTCCGGCAGAGGACTTGGAAAAGATTAAGCCAATGACACAGGCGAGAGCATCTCAGTTCTGGAAAGAGAACGTGAGCCCTCAAAGCCCAGACGCAGAACGACTGAGCTCGCAAGACTGGCCAAGCAAAGCATCGAACTGGAATGAAGAGATCAGTTGGATGGCGCATTGGGAAGCGGATGAGCCTGAAATGCCAGAAGAGATTCTTAACTTTATTGATTGGCAAGATGACGTAACTGTTTATTTTTGTTACGAAAAGTACAATGTTCTTGAAACCAAATGGGCGATTTTCAAGAAGCATTGGAAGAACTTCTTGTTCTACGATGATGGCCCGATTCTAATCGGTCGTCGTCGTTCAGAAGCCCTTTGGTTTGCTACCAATGGCAAGGTGAAAATTGGTAACCGTGCTTAACCTCGGTGTGATTTAATCGAGCTAGTGCTGGTAATCCGAGCAACAGATAGATAAACAAAAAGCGAGCATCGAGCTCGCTTTTTTTGTGCCTAATGATCTTCGAAGATCATGGGGAAAGACCCACTATTTGAGCCCAACTAAAGGTGACCATATCCACTCATTTAAAGCGAGTGAATTACGAAATTGAGATCGCTATCTCATTGGGTTAGTTGAAGTTTCATGGGGTTGAGCTATCTTTATATTACTGCCTTAGTGGAGGTGAAGTATTATGATTTGGGATACTCTCGAACGTGTAAATAAACTTCGCAAGGAAGCAATGGAGGATCCAGAGTTTTTGGATTCAGCAAAAATGCATGAGGAATGGCTTTTAAGCGAAACTCATAATCAATCGAACAAAGGAGCAAAAGAGAAGAAACCGAAAAAACTATCTGACATTTATGAAAATACGGATTTTCCTATCAACCCAACTGGAACCAAACATTAACAATGATGAACTGCAACACGGCTAAGGCTCTTAACCAAAAAGCTATAAGTCGATTACACATACCAGCCTTAAGCCACCAATAAAAAAGCCACTTTCAACGAATCGAAAGTGGCTTTTTCTTTTCTTGCTAGCTTCTTTACCATTAGCAACGAAAGCTAATCGTTTTCAAACCTAGTTATTGATTAGGCTTAATCCGCTTGGTAACGCATCACCAAACACACGCTTAGATTCACTCTCAGAAAGCTCAGTCACTTCACTCACTAGTGTTAACCATGAGTCAGGTACCTTGCTTTGCTTAAGCTTCTCAATCACTTGATTGCGATAGTCGTCAGAGATATCAAACTGACGGTCACCGGTTTTTCGACAAATCATCACCGCTGCGAAGGCGATCATCTGCTCTTTCTGCCAGTTCTGTTCAAGCAGTTTTGGTAACCACTGTTCAGCTTGCTCTCTAGGAATTACGCTGTGTTGGCTGCCATACAAAGGCGTTCTTGATGCTAATCGTCCTAGCGCCCACCAGTGAGCCTGTTCAAATTGGTTATGGTTGATCGCTTTGCTTAAGAACCAACTTGCCAGCAGCACTTTGTCTTCAACCTCAAGTTGCTCAAGTGACGCCGCTAAACGGACCATGGCTTCATAACCATTATCTTGCGCATCTTTGGCTGTCTTAGGGTTCTTCATTGCACCTGGGTGAAGGTATTTAGCGATGTCAGCCAAGATACTCTCTTGCTGCTCTTGGTTTAGCCCACCAGCGACACGACGCCAGAATACCCACCAGTCTGTCCAGCCTTGGTGGTTCTTGAACTGAATGTTCTGTTGGTAAAGGCCCCAAATCTGTTCGATACGCCATGAGTCAGTCGGATCGCCAAAGCCAGGACGTAGCGAGTATCCCGCCAAACGTAGCCAGTTCTTCTCGTGTGCTTCTGAGCGGCGACGACGTTTACGACCTAATGAGAAGGTATCAAATAGATGACGAAGGGTCGTGAAGTCCCATTCATCGCGTTTACCTAGTCGCTTCTCAAGATCTTTCGATAGTGTTTTGATCTCTTTCGATTCAGCACTCTTCTTGTTGCCGCTGTACAGGCGAGAAATCAACTCCTTACACTCTTCCAATCTTGGGTGAAGCGCGGAGGTATCAGATTCATCGCCTTGCTTGTTTCTTACTTCAAACTCAAGCAACCAACGCTTAGAGTCATCTTCTATACTCACACACTCCATTTTCAATGTGCCGACTTCGGTTAACTGACAAGCGAGCAGTACTTCAACACGCTCTTTTTGGTTGGCTTGAAGCTCTGCAGTACCAGACCCTTCCAGCGTAGAAATATAAGGTGGAAGAGGGGAGAACAAGTCGGCATCCACATTGACCATCACACCGTTTTGAATGGCGGTGTCATGAGCAATTTGATCGTGTGTTGAAGTCAGAAGATTAAATCGTACTGGCTCACCTAAAGTCAGCGAGAAACGACGGCTGTTCAAGCGTATCTCTTGGCCTTCTTCGGTTCCTTTGGCAAGCAGACAAAGCGCTTTACCCATCTTGTTTTTCTCTTGCAGATGCAAGAAGTAAGAACGGGCAGCACCGCCACCGATTTTCAGCTGTGCACCGCGGCGTGCTTTACCAAAGGCAACCGCGCCAAGGGCAACAGACCAATCTGGATGAGGGTTATCAAGCACTGTGATAGGAGAACCGTTCCAGTTGCCCAGTAGCTGAGTAATTCGCTCTGTTACCAGTTCACTGTTAAACACACCACCATTGAGCAGCACGCCAACTGGAATTGCAGGTTTGGTGTCATCGAACTCAATAGAGTCTGAGTTTTCCAATGCGGCTTTAGACACTTGTTGGTGCGTTGCTAGGAATTCTGCAACGTGCTTACTCACCGCAGGGTCAGCCACGTAAGGCAGACCAAACTCAACCACAGCACTGCGGCGTTTGTCGGGTGTTTCAGTAAACTCAGAAAGCGGGAAGAAACCTTCCAATGCGATTTGATGGACTTCTTGTTTGGTTAAACCAATACTCTTAGTACCGCCAAGCAGTTTTGAACCGCTGCCCAGCATGGTGATCTTTACATCATCGGGCGCATTGGCAGAAAGCAGGCTCTCTTTTGCGGCGCGAGTCTGTTGAATCAGTTTGGTTAGGCTAGAGGCATTGAGCTTTTTGTTTTGATTGAAGCGTTGCTCAGCGAGGTGAGCAAGCGCTAAATCGAGGTTGTCACCACCGAGCATCAAGTGTTCACCAACACCAATACGGTCGAGTGCGAGCTCGTTATTACCGTCGCTGTTCGCATCGAATTTGGCTTCAATTAAGCTTAAATCGGTGGTACCACCTCCAACATCACACACTAGAATCAGTGGGATTTGTTGAAGTTCATCTGCTGCGGTTTGTTGGTGACGGGCATACCAGTCATAACAAACGGCTTGCGGCTCTTCGAGTAATAGAATCTTACCTAAGCCCGCCAGTTCTGCGGCTTCGAGTGTTAGCTTACGTGCTGTCTCATCGAAGGAAGCAGGAACGGTAACCACAACATCTTGGTCTTCCAGCTTGTTGCTCGGGTTACGGTAGTTCCATGCTTGGCGAATGTGGTTGAGGTAGCTTGCACTCGCCACAACTGGCGAGACTTTATCGACATCAGCTGCGCCAGCCCAAGGCAGAATGTCGGAGTTACGATCAACCGCTTGGTGTGATAGCCAACTCTTAGCACTCGATACTTGGCGGCCTTCAACCTTAGCGCCTAATTCACGAGCCCATTCACCGACGATAACGTTCTTAATATCGCCTTCAACGGGGCTTGGTTCCCACGGCATCGTCAGGTCAGAAGGGGAGATTTGACCTTGTGCTGGGTGGTAACGAAAGGATGGAAGTAGGGGCTTGCGAACCACTTCACCGGGGCCGATGAGTTGGTCAATATCGAAAAGAGAAACGGGAGCATGTTGTAGGTCGTCGTTGATTTCACAGTAAGCGACAACCGTATTGGTTGTACCTAAGTCAATGCCGACTAAAAAACGAGGAGTTGCCATACAAAACCTTATTCTTCCAGAGTGATGACCAGTTTTTTGATAGCTTTGGTCTTATTGTTGTTATTCGTAAACGTCATTCCTGACAAACAGGCAGGACTAGATTGAGAAATGCATTGATAAAGTAACGGCACCCGCTAAGGTGCCGTTGATTCATTATGCTTGTTCGTTTGAGTCGTTATTCGAGTCTTCACGAACATCGAACTCAACGTGCCACTTCTGACCGTTGTCAGTAGCAATCGCTTCTAGGTGTAAGGTGCCTAGCTCAGTAACGCGAGAAGCCAAAGTCACTGGAACCACTTCACCTTCGCGACGGCCTTCAGAAACCGGCAATGTCACTTGGATTTCAGGAAGCTCATCAAGCTCTTCAGGCGCCCAGTGATCAAGGTGCGTACCCGCTTCATCTTCACGACGAATGGTTGAACCGAAGAACTGGAAGTGTACTGGCTGACCAATCACTAGACCGAATTCTTGGCTAGGTACTTGTACGCTTGAACCTTCTTCCATACCAAATGGTGCAACACACAAAGCTTCCATCGGAGGAGCCATACCTGGGATAGCTGGCATCGCGCTTTCAATTCCTACGTAGTAAGAAGAAGCGATACCACCGCGGATACGAACGCCTTGGCCACGACGAACTGCGCCGTAGTATGAAGCGCCACTTGCAACCGCTAGGTCTAAATCTAAACCTGAAAGCTGTTTTGCGAACTCTTCGTCAGCATTGATCAACCATTCGTTGATCGTATCTGAAAGACGATCAGCAAGTAGGTTCGATTTTAGAACACCACCATTGAACAGGATTGCTGTTGGCTTGATGAAGTCTGCCGCTGGCGCTTCTGACCCTTGCGTACCGGGCATACCGGGCATACCGGGCATGTTTGCAAACGGGTTGAAATCTTGCTGAGCCGTTTCGCTATTTCCAGAAAGCGCGTTCGCTTGCTTAGAAAGGAATGCGGCAATGTGACGAGTGATACCTGCGTCTTGAGCGTAAGGCAGACCCATTTGAGTCAGTGCGCCACGTGTCTTTTGTACTGGATGCTCAGTCACGGCTACTTTCGGGAAGAAGCCATCAACCAATGTTTGTTGTACTTCTTGCTGAGTCAGTTCTGTTTTCAGTGTTGCGCCAAGCAGTTTAGAACCACGGCTTGGAACAACGATAGGCACAGATTGCAGTTCAGCATCGTTAAGCAGTGCTTCTTTCGCATCACGACATGCGTGAGTCATCGCTTGAACCTGCCAAGGAGCCAGTTCTTTGCCTTCTTGCGCCAGTTTCATTTTCAGACGGTAAGCCAGTGCTAAGTCCATGTTGTCGCCGCCAAGTAGGATGTGTTCACCTACTGCGATACGGTTCAGGCTTAGGTTACCGTCATCTTGTGTTACTTCAACTAACGAAAGGTCGGTTGTACCACCACCGATATCGACAACAAGAACGATGTCACCAACGTTTACTTCATCACGCCATGTGTCGTTGCTGTTATCAATCCAGCTGTAAAGAGCCGCTTGTGGCTCTTCAAGAAGCGTTAGGTGAGTGAAACCGACATTACGTGCAGCTTCTGCTGTTAGGTCACGAGCCGCAGGATCAAACGAAGCTGGAACCGTGATCGTTACATCTTGGTCTGCCAGTTTGTGTTCTGGGTTTGCGTGGTTCCATGCGTCTTTAAGATGCTCAAGGTACAATTCAGTTGTCTTAAGCGGAGATACTTTTTCAACTTCTTCAGGGCTGCCTGCAGGAAGGAAAGCATCGCGACGGTTAACACCACCGTGGCATAACCAAGATTTTGCACTTGCTACCAAACGGATAGGGGTTTTAGAACCAAGGTTACGAGCAATTGCACCCACTAGCGCTTTTGGCTCTGAAGACCAAGGAAGAACGCGAGAGCCCGCATTCATTTCATGTTCGTGCGGTTGGTATAGGAACGAGCCAAGTTGGCTGCGAGTTTCTACTGTACCTGGCGCCGTCAGTTGAGGGATTTGCATCACCTCAACGCGAGCGTCTTCATTGCTTGTGTCTATGTAAGACAAAACGCAATGTGTAGTACCTAAATCGATACCAACACTGAACTTGGGTACCTGGTTTTGCTCTTGAGAAGATGGCTCTTGAGCTGAATGATTTTGGTGTTCCATTATAGCTCCACCTCTGCCGGTGCAATTACAGATGCATCGTAGTTTTCAGCAAGCTTAGGCAGGTTCATGTCAGTTGCTTTCCAACCTTTGTGAACTAGTGTGCCGTTGAATGGTGCATTGCCCGTTACGTTGCCAGTTAGGCGAATTTCTTGAGGGTTGAAACCTTCAGCGATAGTGATACGTGTTTCTTCATCTTCAGTGCGGATGTGAGACAGCGTTACGTAATCAGCCAATACTTTTTGACCGCCAGTGTGAATAACACGAGCTGCTGCGCCAACTTCTTCATCAGAGAATGACGTTAGGTCTTCTTTTAAGAAGTCGATAAGGCGCGCTTCTTGCTGCATGATAGACAGTAGCTGCATTGCAGAGTCTGTTGGTGCTGTAGCAAGCTTAGATTCAACTTCTACTACTTTTTCGATCACACGTTCAACTTCTACTACTTTCTCTACTTCGACAATTTTCTCAACTGGCTTTTCAACTTCAACGACCTTTTCTACTGGTTTTTCTACGACTTTCTCAACCACTTTGGTTTTACGAGAAACGGCAATTAACAGTAGTAAAACGCTTGATGCAGTTAGGCCTGCGTGAAGCATATCAAACGTTTGTGGGATTAGGTTCAAATCAACGATCATAGTGATTTCTCTTTAAAATTGATTTAACGGTATATTCGTCGGTTCAAAGGAATATACAGGTTGGAAAGAAACTCATTGGCACTAAGCCGAAACGGTCACTTTCAAGCTATAAATATGGATGGATACTAGCATATTCAAGGCTTAAGAGTGGTATTTAATGTTTTTAATCAAGTGGGTTTTTGGTGTGTTAGCTTGAAATTTAGTCGAGATTCGGTCGAATATTGGTCGTCGATGTGAGGGCAAGGTAAACAATGCCCGTTTTATGTCAGTTTTAAGACTAAACAGAAATAGAGCATGATTCCCTTCCGTTATATACTTTTAACTCATTAGAGACTATTTGGAAGCCACATGCCGCACACTACCGACCCACTTACAGGGTTGAAGAGACGAACTCTCCCATTGGTCGTATTTTTGGTCAGTTTTTTGATTACTGTGTTGTGTTTTATATTAGTCGCGTTAAACCAAAACCGCGCGTTAAATATGAATTTGGATAGCTTTACTACTCACCAGACACTGAGTTTGGAAGCGTTTATCGCTAATGACGTGGCTTACATTGGTTCTGGTGCTAATTTTTTCTACGCAAATGATCCTGAAAACTGGGATAAGTTTGATCGTTTTGCACAACAAACGATTAATGTTTCAAAAAGTCTAATTGGCTTGCAGTGGATGCAAAAAGTGGCAGCAGACGAGATTGCCGAGCATACCGCTAAGATGAAAGAAAAATACCCGTCTTACGAGCTGTTCACTATTCCAAAACACGAAGCCAAAGTCTTTGGTTACATCTTAGATGGTGAGCCGGCGTTCATTGCTAGTGACCTGTATCCCAACACACAAGCAAACGACAATGTACTTGGCTTTTATTTTTCTCGTGAGCGCTTCAAGCTGGTTTTAGATAATATTAAACAGACACGTAAAGCGAATATTTCAGACAAAGTTCGCTTGCTTCAAGACGGCTTAGATCAAAATACACTAAAGACCGGCATGTTGGTTTATCACCCTGTGTTTGAAGGCGAAAGCGATAATCTACTTGGCGTTGTGATTGGTGTGGTTCGAACGACTTACTACTTTGAAAATCTACTGGCTTCGGCAGTGGGAGACATGGATGTCTATATTCGTGTTACCGATACGGGTTTCGAAGCAGAAAACTCCCCAATATTGTTTGAAACCGAGGGTTATGAAGCGGTATCTGGGCACCACATTACCAAAACAATCTCACTGACCAATCGAGATTGGAAGGTCGATTACAAAATAGATTCATGCATCTCTTTCTATGGTTATCTGGTGTTAACCGGAATCGCGTTAGTCGGAACAACTATCTCATTGCTGTTGGCGTATATCGTTAATATGCAAATCCGAGAGAAAGAGCGCTTGTATCAAATGCTTGATAAAAGAACAGAAGAGCTTCGTTTTCTAGCCAACCACGACAGCCTGACCGAGGTTTATAACCGACGTGCTTTCAATAAGATGTTAGATAAAGCGATACAGCGAAATGAACCCTTTAGTCTCATCGGATTTGATGTCGACAAGTTCAAAGGCATTAACGACCAATTCGGTCACCCTGCAGGGGATGCTTTACTCATTCATGTAATTAAATTGATTTCAGTGAGCTTGAAAGAGGGGGATAACCTGTTTCGTATAGGTGGAGATGAGTTCTGTATCATTTCTAGTATTACAAACCATGAAGCCCTAGAACGATACTTACAATGTATTCTAAGAACAGTGAGCCAGTCTCATTTTGAGCACAAAGGTCGACAGCTCAGTTGTACTTTGAGTATTGGTGCTGCTATTTACGCTAATGAAAACACGGAAGAGATTCTGCAAAAAACAGACAGTATGCTCTATCAAAGTAAGTCGAATGGCCGAAATCGAGTGACAATTGCAGGCTAAATGAGCACTTGATACAACTAGGGTCGAGTTCTGTATTGGGCTCATGTACAATTTCACAAAATTTTTGACGAGAGAATTAGGCGACGTATGAATCACAATCGAGTTGTGTGTTTCGATTTGGAAATGTGCTGTTGGAGCGAAGACGGTGTGGGAACAACAGGAGAGATCATTGAAGTTGGTCTTGCTGAGATTGATCTAGCATCCGGTACTATCGTGAAGCGAGCACAATACTACGTTAAGCCAGAGAAAGACGAAGTCTCTCTATTCTGTGCCGAGTTAACGGGCATTACACCTCGTAAAATCGAAAAGCAGGGTCGCCCATTAGAGTCTGTCATCAAGTCGATGATTAAGAACTTTGGTGGTCCCAAAAAAATCTACGCAGCGTGGGGACGTGACGACCTTATCTTACACAAAGAGTGTATTGAAAAAGGCATCGAGCCTCCGTTTAGCGAGTTCTTAAACATCGCAACGCTTTACCGTGTTCAGAATCGCTTGAAAGACAAACGCATTGGTCACCGCGCTGCTCAAGAAGCCAAAAATATTGAGTGGGAAGGTCGTCAGCACTCGGGTTATGTCGATGCTTATAATCTTGCGAAACTCACATTAACTATGTTGTAGCTAAATTTTTAGCTCCTCTCAGCCCTGTTTAGTCAGCTTTCAGTTTACCGATTCAAAAAAGCGACCGGTTTCTTAACCCGTCGCTTTTATTTATTTCAGTTTCCAATTCATTATTTCAGGCACTAATTTTCGCCTAAAACACTTAACTTACTCTTGATGAAGTCACAGTGGTCGACGTAGAGCAGTTCTGCTGTTTTGCGGATCACAGAATCTTCGATAGGGTCAATTTCCCCGTCGGCATGCGCTACTTCCCACATCGCTTTGATTAAGTCGATTCGCACTGGCTGAGATAGGTCTCTGAGTTGCGATGTAAAGTCATACAGCGATACTGATTGCTCTACTTTCGGCTCTGCTTGCGCGAGCAGTACCTTTGCTTGTTCTTCATCTAAATCCAGCAAACGCTGCAGAAGCTGTAGCTTAGCGACTCTTTCTGATTCATTGATCTGATGGTCGGCACCCGCGACTTCACACAACAAACTCGCGATGGCGATATTAGGTGATGTGCCTTGGTTTTTGCTTAGGTCCTGGCCTTCAATCAATTGTTTAAACATTGATGTGAGAGAATTGAACATAACGAGCTCCAGTTAAAATTTGTATCGAGTTCCGTAACGCTGATAGCTATCAACTATAACCATAAGCATAACTATTGGGTCTACAGAGTGTGATCGCAAGCGTCTTTACTAAAAACTGACATTACGGATACGCGAGCGATAAGGAGCATTTTATCAATCGGGCTCTGGGAAACGGGTAATTTTACCGTCGCCACTGAGTGTCGTGATCGATTGCGGTTTCCCATCAGTGTCTAGCCTCAATTCTCCAATCGCACTGCGGTTTGAAAGGCGATAGAAGGTCTGATTGTCGGGGCTTCGCTTTTCGATCTTCAAGCGTTTACGCTTGGTGAAGTAGTTCAAAACTGAGCGAGGGCTGTATAACAGACGGTCCCATACATCGCAGAATTTAAGCAGCGGAGCAGGGAACTGATTTTTAATACCACTGCAGGTGATTTGATAGATGTTCGGGCTGTTGCGACGATACCTAAGCTTGATATCGTAAGCAAAGGAGTAGTGAACGTCACCAGAAAGCACCACGAAATTGGTCGGTGTTTTGGTATGGGTAAAGATGCTGATCAGCGTATTAGCACTGCCCGGATGCGCCATCCAGTTTTCAGCGTCAATCACCAATGGCTTACCGATTGTGGTCGCCATTTTTTGCAGTGTTTCAATAAACTTCACGCCAAACATCGGTGCAGCAGAAACGATCACTACTTTATCTTGATGCAGTAACTGGTGCTGAAACTCAATCAAGGCTTCCCAGTCCATCAAACCTGAAGGCTTATTCATGCGCGACTCGGAACGCCAACGACGCGTTCGAGTATCTAACACAATGACTTTGGGTGAAGTATCTATTGTGTAATGCCACTCTTCAAAGCGACTCAGCATCTCAATAAAGGCTTGATGCTTATCTGGCTCGATATTGCTAACAGAGTGAATAGTATTGCTATCATCGGCTTCATTATGCGCTTGTTTAGTAATGCGCGGTTGAGCGACAAAAAGCTGTTTTGCTTGCTCGATAAACGTTTCGTCGAAGCTCTCCGGTTTGTTACCCCAACCCTGACACATCCAGTAAGCCGCAAGGCCGTTACCTATCACTTGAGTGGCGAACTGGTTTTGGTCGACAGCATGCTCCCAACCCACAGTAAGGTTCCAATCATCGGTAACATCGTGATCATCGAAGATCATGTAAGTTGGAATATGCGCGAACAGACGTTGTACTTGCGGTAAGCCAGCAATGAAATCATCCATAATGACGCTTTCATCCCGCCACTGTTGCTGCTCAGTCGGTGTTAATTGGCGTCCACCTTGCGTGAAGTTATTCTCAATTAAACGCTCTCGATTGACGCATTGCCACAGTGTTGGAGACCAAACCAACAAGTACATCGCGATAAACTCAGACAGCGTGACCAAGTGGTTTTCACAATCGGTAGAACTAAATATCGGCACGCCACGATTCAGGAAGAACTTATCGAGCGTGGATTCTGAAGCGGTGTGGTGCGGTAAATAGTGATGACGCTGATATAAGTGATATTCACTGCTATACAGCGCGTCACTGCTGTTGATTTGCTTAATTTGCGAGTCAGTCGGTAAGCTCTCACCTACAAGGCCAAGCAGTTGAATCACCTGCTGAATAGCATCAAGTGTTGGCCCTGCCACATGGTCGGCGTAAATCTGGTCGCCGCTCATCATCAGCATGTCAGGTCTTTCAGCGACGCTTTGATCGGCTATCTTGTTATCGGCTGCGACTAAGCTGTCTTTGCTTGGATGATGCGGGTTACGGCAAGAGCCATGAAGAATGTAATCAGCCGAGGTCGATATCTTAAACTCAACGCGAGATTTACCGTTGTAAACAAGGTGAGGGGCGAGCTCTTTTAGTGAACCTGACTCTGTGTGAATGTCATATTCAAGAAGCGTATTAGTCGGAAACTCACCTTGTAAGCGAATTAGCGTTACCCACGCATGTGTACCGATTTGAATCGAATCATGTTCTTCAAGCGATGAGGTATAAAACGGCTGGTCTTGTGCTGCTTCAGAATCGTCTATTTCTTGAGTATGAAGCTCGGCTCTGCCTGTAAGAGGCGAGCTGGTGGCTAACCAAAGTACCACTTCAGTCGCGGTGGTTTTTCTTAAAATGGGTCCGGCGAGTAACAGGGGAAGAGATGATGTCGTAGAGGGTTTCAATACGGTACCTAAAATCGTTGGTGGCTAGTCGTCGTGGTGTTCTTTTGTTTCGATCTTATTTGTGTCTGGCTTTGTGGTTTCAAGCGTTGATGCTTCAAGTTCTACTGAGTCAGATTCTGTTGTTTTAAACTCTGCAATCTCAGGCTCTGTCGTTTCAGATTCTGTTGATTCAAGAACTTCGATAACTTCTGAGCTAGAAAGTTCATGGCCCATTAGAAATATTGCCAATAGGGCATCGGCTTTGGTCTTGGTATCGGAAGGCTCGTCTAATAACAGTTCGAGCTTTTCTCGAATCATAGCAATCTCGTGCTCAACAAAGCCACGGCCTTCTTCATCCCCTTGATTGTCTTCAGGGGCATTATCGAATTCAAGAAATAGCATGTCACCGTCTAGGTTGGTATCCACCAAACGCTCAGGCAACCACGCCTCACCCATAACAATATCTGGATCGGAATCTTTGGGTAAGTGATCTATAATGTTTTGTAATTCGGAGACTTTCACAATACTTTCATTTAACCGAGAATATTCTACATTGTAACGGTCAATGCCGAGCAAACCTAAAAATAGTTAGCCGTCATGGTTAATAAATGTCTAATCAGTAACACAATATTTTTTCAAAGAGTAATTACACAAGAATGAAGCTCAAATATTTACCGACTCTTCCTTCATCTGGATTGGTTTTACTAGGTAGCGCTTTCCTAAGTGGCATTTTCGTAAGTGCTAATGCGTGGGCCGCTGAAGAGCAAGAGTGGGGCATCGCTGCAATGTTCCGTACAGCAAGCATCCCTTATGACACGTCTGGTGGCGACCAATCGGTTAGCTCATTCGTACCGATGCTGTTTTTCAAGAACGATTATGTGTTTATTGACGGTACTGAGATGGGGGCATACCTCTATCAAACTGACGATGAGAAGTGGTCTTTCAATGCTATCTCTCGCATACGCTTTATTGATATTCCTGCATCTGAGCAGAACGCGATTGAAGGCGATACGGCGGACTTTGGTGCTCAACTGACCTACCAACTTGATGATTCTTGGTCTGTCGAGACGGAGTTAATGAGCGACAGTGAATACAACTTCCACGGTAACTTACGAGCTAAAGCCAAGTATGAAACTGGAGATTGGGAGTTTTACCCGAGCGCGACGCTGCGTTATAAAAGTGCTGATTTCAACAGTGAGTATTACTCCGCATCTAATGAAACCATTGGTGCTGGTGTTGACTTAAATGTTGGTGTTGAAACGCGTTACCATGTGGTTTCTAATTTGTACTTATTGGGTTCAACCAGTGTGACTCGATTGGACGATAACGCTTACGATTCTTCGATTGTTGAAGACCGTTATCAGGGGGAATTGTACCTTGGCTTTGGTTTCTTTAACGACAAAGAGAAAGCGCCAAAACCTAAACTGAGCAATGCGCCGTACTTACGTGTCGCACACGGCTGGGGAACGCCATCCAATATTGGCGACATCATGAAGTTCAATCGAGAGAAAGACGAATACAACAACCAGTTGACCTCGTTCTTCTATGGACACCCGTTAACCGATGAGATCTTCGGTTTGCCACTGGATATCTATTTAACCCCAGGTATTGCGCACCACTGGAGTTCAGACGTTCAATCGAGCAGCACCGAATACATTATCGCAATCAAGGCGTACTACACCTTTGATTGGCCAACTCAGTGGCGTGTTGGTGTGGCAGAAGGTATGTCTTACATCGATTCGATTACCTATATCGAAGGCTCTGAGATGGACCGTAAAGGTTACACCGCAAGCCATCTATTGAACTACTTAGACTTCTCATTCGATGTCAACGTTGGCGACTTGATTGGTAAGAATGACTTGAACAACTTATGGTTCGGTTATTCATTGCATCACCGTTCTGCAATCTTTGAAAAATCCTCTCAGTATGGTCGTATCAAAGGCGGTAGTAACTACAACACGGTTTACTTCCAGTACGAGTTTTAAGCGCAGTTTTTAACGTTAGCTTTAAACCAGAGTTGACTAAGTACGAATTACATTTGACCGCGCTTTCATAGCTCCTGCGAGTGTTAGCGAGATTAATCAGCCTGATAGCTAAAGGTTTTCCCTTTGCTGTCAGGCTTTTTTGTTTGAGACTTGTGATATAATCGCGCGAGTTTAATAAGTACAAGAATAGGACACGCTTTGACTTCGTCTCCGGAAAAAGCAGATAACAACAAGAATGCAGCACAGCCAAGTTCTTCACAGAGCAAAGCCAAGCCAAACCAAGCTGCATCGAAAAAATCTGCTGAACAATCAGCGACAAACAACAAATCATCTCAGAATAGCCCAGCCTCTCTTCGTAAAGCGCTCAACGAATGTATGATACGCGATCGCTTCCGTTTGAGTAAGCGAATTGCTGGTGCGAGCAAAATTAAGAACGAACAAGCTAAGCACGCTGTCTTTGATGAGATTGCGTTAGACATTGCTAAGTCGATGATGACGGCAACTCAGCGTGCGGCACAGAAACCAACGATTGAATACCCAGAAATTCTCCCGGTTAGCCAAAAGCGCGAAGACATCGCGAAAGCCATCGCTGAAAACCAAGTGGTTATCGTGGCGGGTGAAACGGGTTCGGGTAAAACCACTCAGCTACCAAAAATCTGTTCTGAGCTTGGCCGCGGCCGCTTTGGCTTAATTGGTCACACTCAGCCCCGTCGTCTTGCGGCGCGTTCGGTTGCGAACCGTATTGCTGAAGAGATGGAAACACAGCTGGGTGAGTTCGTTGGTTATAAGGTTCGATTCAACGACCAGATTTCTGACAATACCCAAATCAAACTGATGACCGACGGTATTCTACTGGCGGAGATTCAACACGACCGTTTCTTAAATCAGTACGACACCATCATTATCGATGAAGCGCACGAACGTAGCCTGAACATCGATTTCATCATGGGTTACCTGAAAGAGTTACTGCCAAAGCGTCCTGATCTGAAAGTGATCATCACGTCGGCAACCATCGATCCAGAGCGTTTCTCTAAGCACTTTAACAATGCACCGATCATTGAAGTGTCTGGTCGTACTTACCCAGTTGATACGCGTTACCGCCCATTAGGTGGTGATGAAAGTGATTCAGACCGCGACCAAATCGAAGGCATCTTTGAAGCCGTTGATGAGCTGTGTGATGAAGGCCTTGGCGATATCTTGATCTTCATGAACGGTGAGCGAGAAATTCGTGATACCGCAGATGCATTAAGTAAACGCAACCTTCGTGATACCGAAATTGTCCCGCTTTACGCGCGTCTATCGGCGGGTGAGCAGAACCGTATCTTCCAGTCTCATACTGGTCGACGCATCGTTCTGGCAACCAACGTGGCAGAAACCTCGTTAACCGTTCCGGGCATCAAGTATGTTATCGACCCGGGTACGGCGCGTATCAGCCGCTACAGCTACCGTACTAAAGTACAACGTCTACCGATTGAGCCAGTATCTCAAGCGAGTGCTAACCAGCGTAAAGGTCGTTGTGGTCGTGTTGCGGAAGGTATCTGTATTCGTCTGTACTCAGAGGAAGATTTCGAATCACGCCCAGAGTTTACTGACCCAGAAATCCTTCGTACTAACCTAGCGTCTGTAATTCTTCAGATGACAGCGCTTGGTCTAGGCGACATTCAAGCGTTCCCATTTGTTGAAGCGCCCGATAAGCGCAACATTCAAGATGGTGTAAGGCTGCTTGAAGAGCTTGGTGCGATCGCCACCGTTGAACCGTCAGCGAACAAAAACAAGAACCACGGCGACGACAAGAAGAAGCTAACCGCGATTGGTCGTAAGCTGGCAAAACTGCCTATCGATCCACGTTTAGCGCGTATGGTAATTGAAGCGCCACGTAACCGATGCCTACACGAAGTGATGGTGATCGCGTCTGCGTTGTCGATTCAAGATCCGCGTGAGCGTCCATCAGATAAGCAACAATCGTCTGATGACAAGCACAAGCGTTTCTTCGATAAAGAGTCTGACTTCATCACGTTTGTGAACTTATGGGATTACATCAAGCAGCAGCAAAAAGCATTGTCGAGTAACCAGTTCCGCAAACAGTGTAAGCAAGATTACCTCAACTATTTACGTATCCGTGAATGGCAAGATGTGTACTTCCAAATTCACCAAGCAATGCGTGAGCTAGATACTAAGTTGAATACAGAACCGGGCAGCTACGATGGCATTCACATGTCACTGCTATCAGGTCTGCTTTCGCACATCGGTATGAAAGACCAAGAGAAGAATGAGTATCAAGGTGCACGTAATGCACGCTTCCACATCTTCCCTGCGTCTGGCCTATTTAAGAAACAGCCTAAGTGGATCATGTCTGCGGAGCTGGTAGAAACCTCAAAACTTTGGGGCCGTGTTATCGCGAAGATTCAACCTGAATGGATTGAACCGCTAGCGAAACACCTGATTAAACGCAGTTACAGCGAACCACATTGGTCGAAGAAACAAGCAGCGGTAATGGCACACGAAAAAGTGATGCTTTACGGAATCCCAATCGTACCTAAGCGCCTTGTGAACTACGGCGCGATTGATGCCACCGTCAGCCGTGAGTTGTTTGTACGTAGTGCATTAGTAGAAGGTGAGTGGGAAACCAAACACGCTTTCTTCAAGCAGAACCGTAAGCTTCTACAAGAAGTCGAAGAGCTCGAGCATAAATCGCGTCGTCGTGACATCTTGATCGACGATGATGAACTGTTCGATTTCTATGACCAGCGTGTTGGTGAAGAGGCGGTTTCTGGCCGTCACTTTGATACATGGTGGAAGAAGACCAGTCAGAAAACCCCTGAGCTGCTTAACTTTGAAAAATCGATGCTGTTCCGCGGTGATGCTAGCCACGTTACCGATCTGGATTACCCGAACTTCTGGCACCAAAACGGTATCAAGCTCAAGCTGAGTTACCAATTTGAGCCGGGCGACGATAACGATGGTGTAACGGTACACATTCCGCTGCCTATCTTGAACCAAATTGACCAAAACGGTTTTGATTGGCAGATCCCAGGCCTGCGTCAGGAACTGGTGATTAGCCTAATTAAGTCACTACCTAAAACGCTACGCCGTAACTTTGTACCTGCGCCAAACTACGCAGATGCATTCTTGGCACGTGTGACACCGCTTGAAGCACCGTTACTGGATTCTCTTGAGAAAGAGCTACGCCGCATGACGGGTGTGGAAGTGGTACGTGATGACTGGAAGTTAGACCAGATTCCAGAGCACTTAAAGGTAACATTCCGCGCTGTAGATCATCGCAAGCGTAAGCTGAAAGAACAGAAAGACCTGCATGAGCTAAAAGAAAGTCTGAAAGACAAGGTTCAAGAAACGCTTTCTAAGGTTGCTGACGACGATATTGAACAACAGAACCTGCATACCTGGAGCTTTGGTGAGTTACCAAAAGTGTATCAGCAGAAACGCGGCGGCTACGATGTTAAAGCCTTCCCAGCGCTGGTGGATTCTAAAGACAGCGTAGAGATCAAACTGTTCGAAACCGAGCAAGAGCAAATCTCGGCAATGAAATCGGGTCAGCGTCGTTTAATCTTGTTGAACGTGCCATCACCGATCAAATACTTGCACTCGAACCTGCCGAACAAATCGAAACTTGGCTTGTACTTCAACCCATACGGACAGGTACTCGATCTTATCGATGACTGTATCGCTTGTGGTATTGATAAGCTGATTGAAGAGAAGGGCGGTTTGGTTTGGGAACCAGAGCAGTTTGAAGCTCTGAAAGAACACGTACGTGCAGAGCTGGGTGATACCGTAGTAGAGATTGCTCAACAGGTTGAAACCATCCTAACCACGGCATTCAGCATCAGTAAAAAGCTGAAAGGACGCGTGGATCTTTCTATGGCATTCGCACTTTCTGACATAAAAGCTCAAGTAGAAGGTTTGATTTTTAAGGGTTTTGCCACAGAATGTGGGTGGAAACGCTTGCCGGATATTCTACGCTATATGAGAGCGATTGAACGCCGCATGGAAAAACTGCCAATTGACCCGAACAAAGATCGTCTTCACATGATCAAAGTTGAGTCAGTAATGAATGATTACAAAGAACTGCTGAATAAAATTCCAAAAGGGATCGCGGTTCCAGAAAATGTAAAAGAGGTGCGTTGGATGATAGAAGAGCTTCGTGTAAGCTTCTTCGCACAGCAGCTCGGTACGCCTTACCCAGTATCAGATAAGCGTGTTAAAAACGCGATTGATGCTTGCTAAAGGAATAAAGCTAGACGCAATGGCAAGGTTTGGGTATAAATCTTGCTTATTGCATTACTAATTGAATAGTTATTACATACAGGGCGACTTGGTGGCAATTTATTACCACTCAAGGCCTGCCACTAGGACGAAAAAGGTCGAATATGAAAAAAACGTTATTGGCACTAGCACTACTAGGTGCATCTTCAACAGCAATGGCTGATTCTTGGTTGTACGGCGGTGTAATGGGTGGTCAAAACTCATTCGCTGGTGAAGATGAAAACGCGGTGGGCATCCACGTAGGTACAGGTATCCTTCCACTAATCGGTGTTGAAGCGGGTTACTGGGATCTAGGTTCTTTCGACAACGTTAGCTACGGCAACCGTGCTAAACAAGGTGTTGACGTAAGCACTGCTTACCTAGCGATCAAACCAAGCATCGACTTCGGTCCTCTTCACGTATACGCGAAGGGTGGTCTTCACTCATACGAAGTGAAAGGCGATAACTTCAAGCAAGACGATGTAGACGTAATGTACGCTGTAGGCGCTGAATACTTTATCTTTGGTCCACTATCTGTAGGCGCTAGCTACCAAAACTTCAAAATGAAAGATGACGACTCTGGCGTTTTCTCTCTAAACGCAACTATCCACCTACTGTAATTAATCAGTAAGACGATCGTAAATAACGGTCGGTTAGTCGCTAAAGAGTTCGTAAGAACTCAATAAAAAATGCCAGCTTAATAGCTGGCATTTTTGTATCTGTTAACCGTGTAATTGCAACTCTGTTTTCTTCTAACAGGCAGCGGGTAGACGGTTACTTTTTACTGTTCAGAATACGCTGGATTCTTGGGTTAATCGCTTTGCCGTGCTGGCTTTCGTACTCTTCACGTTTTAAATCGTTTAGGTTTTTCACTGAGTTAGCGGCAAGCAGGAATTGCGGCAACTCCGTTTCCAGCATGCCTTTCTCATCTAAACGTTTTGCTTCCAAGTAGTACTTCTTAAACAGACCATCCAGCTTGTTTTCAGCCGTACGCTTCAAGTCATACAGTTTGTTCTGAATCAGCCATTTTTCAATTTTGTTGGCAGCGGTGCGAGACAACACACGGATACGGCTATCCAGCAACTCTTCTTCAGTTAAAGAATCTTTCAGGATCCACAGCTCACCCATTTGCGGCGGCCAGCTGTTGCCAAGCTGAATACGTTCGTGGCAGTGCATTAAAACGCGGTTAAGGCCGTCTGAATCAACAGAGTTGGCAAACTCAATGAACTTACCGCTTGGCTCACTACCGTACTGATATTCCCACTGCGTTTCGTACACGCTCAAGAAAGAGCCGAACACGTGAATACACCAATCGGTTAGTTCCAGCTCTGCAGGATCTTGATCAACAACAGGTACTTGTTGAGACGCACCAGAATCCGCAGCTTGTGCAGCCGCTACTTTCACTTCGGTACTTTGCGCTTCAATCACTTCAGGTACTAATGGACCTGTAGCGTCAGGTACAACAGGTTGAGCTGGCTCAGAAGGTTGGCTTTTTGCCTTTTTGAATGAGCTGCTGCCTGAAGCGTTCAGATGGGCTAAGCTTTTGTCTATACCCATTTCCTTGAGCTTGTCCTGCATTTCCTGAATATTGAGAGGTCTTCTGCTGTTGTTGTCTTTCATTTTGCTTCTCGTTAACTAGCCAGTACTGCAGCTTGGATTCAATCCGAGATAATGGCATTAATTCATTGGCTTTGGCTTTATACCAGAGGACAAATTTCTTCCATACTAAACTATGGTCACCGGTCAAACCGGAGAATTTAAACGCACGTTCTGCCCATGATGGTATCTCTTCTTCGTTGAGATCATGAGTAGAGACGGTGTTGCTGTTCATTGAGCCTCGACCTTGTGGGCGAGGGGCCTGCTGCATATGTTGCATTGGTGCCGGAGCAGGCTGAAACTTAGGTGCAGGTGCAGGTGCAGGTGCAGGTGCAGGTGCAGGTGCCGTAGAGTAGACCGGAATACTATTGGTCGGTTGAACCTCAACGTGCGCCGCAGTTTGCTCTTGCTCAATGAGCATTTTGAAAACGTGAATCTCTTTTTTATCCCGATAATCTACTTTTACCTTATCGAGAAAACCTTGGTCGACTAAACACTTAAGACAGTCGGCTAAACCAAACGTAGAGAGAGCACAAAGTTGACCTGCTGTTTGTAGGCACACATTGGTGTAGCCGAATTCGTCAGCACCGTCTGCAAGCATCAATAAAACCAGCTTTTCTGCAGGGCTAGAAGTATTCACTTGCCAAGCTAAATAAGAATATTTGGCGCTCAATATCGTGTTCTCAAAAAAGGTAAGTCGTTGTCACTATTGTAAGTCACCCCTTACCGAATTTATAGCAACTTAACAGAAAACGGCATTAGTAAGCCAAATATTGACCATAAGGAGACGTCTGCCCCATAAAGTAAGCCTACAGTCATTCATTCTTGTGGTTTAAGCTAGGAATCATTGGGCATGAATACGCATAGCAGCTTAAAGTGCCGACATTCTTTGTTAGGTTAAGAATGCCCAATTCGCGTCCACATTCTGTTGGTCACAATACAGGTCTTCTTTTAAAGTCTTCTCTTTAGGTCAACTATTGATGATTTTCTTAGCTATATCCCATTTATTCTCTTTCCATTCACAAAATGTATTTAATTTATAAAACCCCTTGATATGATCAATATTTGCGCTATTATGACGATAAGTCAGAAATGACGAAGCGTCACAAAATGGTTAACTACATGAATTTACTATTCGTGTTAATATATTGGATAGGAGTGTTTTAAATACTGGCGAAGCTTAGATAACGGCTAAGCTCATATACGGACTAAAAAATTATGTTTGGCTTTGGTTGTAAAGGCGATAAACAAGGTATCTTTGGTTGCAAAGGCGTGTTGTCTAAAAAGCAGCAGTCTATTGCAGACCGAGAAGTAGAGTTGATGTTGTTAGCAAAAGATCTGGTTCGAGAACAAGGGTTCGGAAACCTCACGATGGACAAGCTAACGGCAGCGAGCTCTTATTCTAAAGGTACGATATACAATCACTTTTGCAGCAAAGAAGACGTCGTTTTAGCGTTATGTATTCACTCTCTCAAGACAGAAGCAATGATGTTTGCTCGCTCTGGAGAGTTTGAAGGCAACACACGTGAAAAGATCGTCGCATTGCACGTTGCTTACCGAATCTATGCTCGCATGGAACCGGTACTATCAACCTGTGCGATCATGGCTAAAAGCCCGTGGGTACTAGAGAAAGCGTCTAGTGCACGCGTCGCCGAGATGAATGAACTGGAAGAGTTGGTGATTGAACAATGCGACTCTATGGTTAACCAAGCGGTAGAAGCGGGTGACCTAAAGTTCTCTTCTGGCGTTGGCTCAGATGCCATCGTTTTTGCTAACTGGTCAATCGCATTTGGTTCAAATGCTTTGTCACAGAATGCATCAAACAGTCATTGTATTAAGCGGTTACAAGACCCGTATTCAGTATTACACAACGCGAACATGATTCTAGACGGCCTCAATTGGCAGCCCCTTTCTAGTGACTGGGATTACCGCAAAACTTGGCGTCGTGTAGAACAAGAACTGTTCAGTGAAGAGATCGCTTACTTAGAGTCTGTAGGTCGATAGCTTCCGTTAAGCCCACACATGTGGGTTTATTAATAACCATTTTTGACGATTCGTCACAAACTTGAGACTGACCGACTGTGGTTGCTGTTTTCTTGAGTGTTTGACTAAGCATTGTGTCTTTTGTCAGCTTCGGCAGGCTTTTTATGACACAAATATGACGAATCGTCACAA
The DNA here is from genome assembly GCF_041473835.1 of Vibrio sp. 10N.222.55.A1. Lineage (NCBI taxonomy): Bacteria > Pseudomonadati > Pseudomonadota > Gammaproteobacteria > Vibrionales > Vibrionaceae > Vibrio > Vibrio sp. 10N.222.55.A1. The sequence goes on from NZ_JBFRSX010000067.1 coordinate 131,379, forward strand.
ATGGAGACTGTGATGAAACATGACAGCCAGAAGCCCACGTTCGATCAGCAAAACCGAGATAACCCTAATGCTGATAGCGCAAACACAGATCTAAACAGTTGGCACTCAATACCTACCAAGCGTTCGTTTATCGTTCTGCTGGTGGTGTTTTCAATCATCATTCTCTCTGCATTAGGGGCTAAGAACCTCTACTTTAGAGGGGACTACAACATCTTCTTCGAAGGCACCAACAAGCAGTTGATGGCGTTCGATGAAATCCAAACCACCTTTGCAAAAACCGACAACCTTGCGATTGTTGTCGCACCTGAAGATGGCAATGTCTTCACCCCTGAAACTCTCACCCTGATTCAAAATCTCACGGTTGATGCGTGGCAGATCCCGTATTCAAGCCGTGTCGATTCCCTTGCTAATTATCAGCACACCGAAGCCATTGAAGATGATCTTTTGGTAGAAGACTTGCTGTATGAAGAGTACGAACACACACCAGAACGCATCGCCAAAGTAAAACAGATCGCCCTTAACGAACCGTTGCTTAAGAATGCCTTGGTGTCGGCCTCTGGCGATGTGACGATTGTGAACGTCACCGTGCAACTGCCAGAAGTGGACAAAACCGCAGAAGTGCAAGAGGTGATTGCGGCAATCAATACCATGATCGGCAAGTACCAAGCTCAGTATCCTAATGTCGAATTCCTTAAAGCGGGCATCATAGCCATGAACAACGCGTTTATGACTTCGGCTCAAGAAGACAGCTCAACGCTCGTTCCCTTGATGCTGTTGGTGGTACTGGTGTTCCTGACCTTTATGCTGCGCTCGTTCTTTAGTGTGGTGGCGACGCTCATTGTGATCATCTCTTCGATTGTTGCCACCATGGGATTGTCTGGTTGGGCAGGGATGTTCTTGAGTACCGCAACCGTGAATGTGCCAACCTTGGTTTTAACTTTGGCGGTGGCTGATTGTGTTCACGTGATTGTGACCATGAGACAAGCGATGCAGCGCGGTATGGAGAAAGCACAAGCCATTCAATACAGCATCAAGCTCAATGCGATGCCGATTCTGATTACTTCTGTCACCACCGCGATTGGCTTCTTGATGATGAACATGTCGGATTCTCCCGTATTGCGAGACTTCGGTAACTTGTCGGCATTGGGCGTGATCATCGCGTGTTTCCTCTCTGTGACCATGCTTCCTGCGCTGTTAAAGCTCTTGCCAGTGAAGACCTTGCCAGCCAATGAGGCCGCACAAAACAAAGTGACCTTCATGGATAAACTGGGCGACTTTGTGGTGACCAACCGCAAAGCTCTGCTGCCTATTTCGACTCTAGTGATTGTTGGTGCAGCCGCGTTAATTCCGTTGAACAAAGTGAATGATGAATCGGTGAAGTATTTCGATACCTCAAGCGAATTCAGACAAGCAGCCGATTTCATGGAACAGACCGTAAGTGGCATGACGACCATCAGTATTGCGGTGAAAACCAATGAGTCTCAAGCGATTGCCGATCCTGTGTTCTTGCAAGCGATTGGTGACTTTACTGATTGGCTACGCGTACAACCAGAAACCGACCACGTGGCCACGCTTTCCGATGTTTACATGCGTTTGAATAAGAACATGCACGGCGATGATAACAGTTACTACCAACTGCCACTTAACCGAGAGTTAGCCGCGCAATACTTACTGCTTTACGAGATGTCATTGCCGTACGGTTTGGACTTGAACAACCAAATCAATGTCGATAAATCATCGATCAAAATGGTACTCACCGTCGATAACCTTGGCAGCGTTGAGCTAGTCGAACTCGAAGAGCGCATTTACTCATGGTTTGCAGCCAATGCACCGCAATATGAAGTGGTGGCTTCGAGCCCGTCACTGATGTTTGCTCATATTGGCGAAACCAACATGGCGAGCATGCTATCAACTTTGCCTATCACCCTAGTGCTTATCTCTGGCTTGATGATCTTTGCATTGCGCTCGGTTCGCTTAGGCATGATCAGCCTAGTGCCCAACATTGCGCCTGCGATCATTGGCTTTGGTTTATGGGCGCTTATCTCAGGTGAAATCAACCTCGGTTTGTCAGTCGTGGTCACGCTCACGTTGGGTATCGTGGTTGATGATGCGGTGCACTTCTTGAGTAAATACCAGCGCGCAAGAATCGAAGGGAAATCAGCAGAAGAAGCGGTTCGATACGCTTTCCACACCGTAGGTCGCGCTTTGTGGATCACCACTGTTGTGCTAGTGGCCGGTTTCTCTGTACTGGCGATGTCGAGCTTCAGACTCAACTCCGACATGGGCTTACTCAGCGCGATTGTGATTTTCATTGCGCTGGTGGTCGATTTCATCTTGCTACCAAGCTTACTGATGATCTTCGACAAACAGACCCACTATTCAGCTAAAACTCAGCACGAATCAAAGCCAGATACCAAGTCGCAGCCTAGATCGACAGCCGAACTGACTACTTCGACCAAATAAGGAAACGTCGGCCTGCTGCGGTGGGCTGACTCAAGGAGATATTTATGAAAAGCGTTAAACAAACATTCGCTACTACATTACTTACTGTTAGCTCGTTGGCACTGAGCACATTCGCCGCTTTCCCAGCATTAGCAGACCCAGCGAAAGGCTTAGAAATTGCCGAACAACGCAAAGCCGCCGATGTCGGGTGGGGCGATTCTGTCGCAACCATGGAAATGCTACTTCGCAACAAACAGGGCGAAAGCAGTACACGTCTGATGCGATTGAAATCTTTGGAAGTCGATGACGATGGCGACAAAGGCTTAACCATTTTTGATGAACCACGCGACGTAAAAGGCACGGCTTTCCTAAACCATTCGCACATCACCAAATCCGATGACCAGTGGTTGTATCTTCCTGCACTCAAGCGTGTAAAACGCATCTCTTCACGCAACAAATCTGGCCCGTTTATGGGCAGTGAATTTGCGTATGAGGACTTAAGCTCGTTTGAACTTGAAAAGTACACCTTCAACTACATTGAAGACGCGAAACTGGAAGGCGTAGACACCTTTGTTTTAGAGCAAGTACCGACCGATAAAAACTCAGGCTACACCATGCAAAAGGTATGGCTAGACCAACAGCACTACCGCCCAATGAAAGTCGAGTTTTACGACCGCAAAGGCGCACTGCTTAAAACTCTATCGTTCCAAGATTACAAACAGTACCTAAACCAATACTGGCGCGCACACACCATGGCGATGCAAAACCATCAAACAGGCAAAAGCACCGTATTAACCACGACAGATTTAGTGTTCCAGACCGGTCTTAAAGACAAGGATTTCCAAAAGAACACACTAAAACGTGCGAAATAAGGCAGGAAGATGAAAAGGATTGTGGCAACAGGAACCCAATTATCCTTAACCTTGGCGGCGACCGTCGGGCTTATGCAGGTGTCGTTGCCTTGTGTGGCGGCAGGCTTTAGTCCTGATATCGCAGGGCAGGTTAACCTTGAACATAGGCAGTTCTTTAGCGACGGCTTACAAGGGCAAGACAAAGGACAAAGCTCACTGGTGTTGCAGCCAGAGTTTTACTGGGAGCAACAAGAGGGCAACGGCAGCATTACCTTCACCCCGTTTTATCGCCTAGACAGTGAAGACGACGAACGAACTCATGGTGATATTCGCGAAGCCTTGTATTTAACCTATTGGGATGATTACGAACTGCGAGCGGGTGTTGGAAAGGTATTTTGGGGCGTAACCGAATCGGCGCATTTAGTGGATGTGGTAAACCAGACCGATGCCATTGAATCGGTCGATGGCGAATCCAAGTTAGGTCAGCCTATGGTGCACTTCACCTCGATAAAAGAGTGGGGCACCATAGACGCCATGTTACTGCCGTATTTTCGTGAGCGTACCTTCGCAGGCGAAGACGGTCGATTAAGGCCAACCGTGCCAGTATCGGACGATGCGCTTTACGAATCTTCACGAGAAGAAAAACACGTTGATGTGGCATTGCGTTACAGCCAAATGTACGGTGATTGGGATGTCGGTTTAAGCTACTTAGGCGGCACAAACCGCGACCCTTATTACCGTGTGGAAGGCAATCAACTCAAGCCATACTACGCCCAAATGCAACACTTCGGATTGGATGTTCAAGGCATTATCGGTGACTGGTTATGGAAGCTGGAAAGCATTTATCGCGACAGCTACGACAACCATACCGGCGTGGCGACAGGCTTTGAATACACTTGGGTAGGGGCGCTTGAATCGTACTGGGACATCGGCTTCATCGCTGAATACCTGTATGACAGCCGAGGCAACAATGCCCAAACCATCGGCCAAAATGATGTGTTCCTTGGCGCCCGTTTCGCTTTGAACGATGAAGACGGCACCGAAGTGCTTACTGGTATCACTCAAGACTTAGATAACAGTGATGTCTACAGTGCCAAGCTAGAGGCATCGAGCCGTATTAACAACAATCTCAAGTGGCGACTGAATGCTTGGTTGTTTGAGAACGAAACCCCAGAGGACTTGTTGTTCTTCGCACGCAAGGATGACTTTGTTGAGATGGCGTTGGAATATTATTTCTAGTGTTAGCTTCGTGGGGCGTTCCTGTTGGGGGGGACGTCTCAAATTTAAGATGAGCCATATTTAGAATGTTCAAAGTCGTCTTTTTATAAAGTGGATCAAACAATCGAATAAACCTACAGGTAAAATGGTTATATTTTTTCAGTATCTATAACCTCCGAATATGCATGTAAATCGTGCTGGTGGTATCGGCCTTAAGGGATTTATGAATTCATTTAATTGGGATAAAAACTTTGAAACAGGCATTGGTGTTGTAGATGAACAGCATCAATATCTTGTTGGTATTATCAACCACTACGGAAATCTGTTGTCAGAGAACACTATCTCTATCGACGACATAAACGTCGCTTTACTCGATCTCACATGCTATGCCGAATTTCACTTTAAAGAAGAAGAATCTTTGATGAGAGATTGCGGTGTGTATGAGCGACACATTGAAGAGCATATCAAAGTGCATCGTGTATTTATGCAAGATATCTACAGTATGCAAGCTTTCATCATGGAAGAAGAACAGTCGTCAGCACGGCAGTTACTTGATTTATTGATCCACTGGCTTGCTTACCACATCCTCGGCATCGACCAAAACATGGCGCGACAAATGACCGCGATAGAAGAGGGCGCGACACCTCTGCAAGCCTTTGAAGCGGAAGAAAAGCAGCAAGATTCTGCGACTGTCCCGCTGTTGGCTGCGCTTAACGGCCTGTTTGAACAAGTCTCTGAACGAAACAAACAGTTGTTACGCTTCAACCAGTTACTCGAAGATAAAGTTGAGGAACGTACGGCAGAATTAAAACGAGCGAATAAGAGACTTGAAGAACTGTCATTAACCGACTCTCTTACTAATTTGCATAACCGTCGTAGTGCTTTTAAACAGTTAGCGCTGCATTGGCAAGACTCCAAAGAACTGGGCATGCCTTTAGTGTGTATTATGATTGATGCCGACCACTTCAAGCGCATTAATGACACCAGCGGCCATGATGCAGGCGACTTGGTGCTACAAACCCTCTCGCGTGAACTGAAAAACACGTTCCGTAATGATGATATTGTTTGCCGGTTAGGTGGCGATGAGTTCTTGGTTATTTGCCCAAACACCGACCTTAAAGGTGGGATGTACATCGCGGAAACCGCTCGACAGAAAGTGTCTGAATTAGAGGTTGAAACCAGTCATCAAGTTTGGATTGGCAGTATTAGTGTCGGTGTCGCTGAAATGACCCAAGAATTCGAAACCATGAACGAATTGATTAAAGCGGCGGATGAGTCCGTCTATTTAGCAAAAAACGCAGGGAAGAACAGCGTTTGTTCTATTCAGATCTAGCCTTCAGGTCATTTCCAAATTAAGAAGTGGAACCTGTAATTGTTCCACTTCTTCCTACTCCTCATTAATATCCTGTTAAATTTGCCGTGTTTTTAGGCAATAACTTGTTCTTTTAGCGATTCAATTTGGCATTGGTTGCGTGTTTGATTACTATGTGTAGCTATCTAAAAAAACTAATCATCCGATACGGACACTACCAAATGGTAGATGAGGAAATGATGCAACATCTAGAAGAGATCATTGCTAATGCAACGACTGCTATTGATACAGCAGATTCGTTAGTCGCACTTGATGAAGTGCGAGTTCAGTATTTAGGTAAGAAGGGTGAACTAACTCTTCAACTACAAAGCCTAGGTAAACTTCCACCTGAAGAGCGTCGCACTGCTGGTCAAGAGATCAACAAAGCGAAAGGTGCTGTTCAACAAGCGATCGCAGCTCGCAAAGACGCACTACAACGTGCAGAGCTTGAAGCGAAACTAGCTGAAGAAACTATCGATGTGAGCCTACCAGGTCGTCGCATTGAGAACGGTGGTCTTCACCCAGTTACTCGCACTGTTGAGCGTATCGAACAGTTCTTTGGTGAGCTTGGCTTTAGCACTGAGTCTGGCCCTGAGATCGAAGATGCATTCCACAACTTTGATGCACTAAACATCGCAGACGATCACCCAGCTCGTACTGATCACGATACTTTCTTCTTCAACCCTGATCTAATGCTACGTACGCACACTTCTGGTGTTCAAATCCGTACGATGGAAAACGGCAAACCGCCATTCCGCTTCATTGCTCCGGGTCGTGTTTACCGTAACGACTACGATCAAACTCACACGCCAATGTTCCACCAAGTGGAAGGTATGTTAGTTGATGAGAACGTAAACTTCGCACAACTTAAAGGCATTCTTAACGATTTCCTTTGTAACTTCTTTGAAGAAGAAGTTGAAGTGCGTTTCCGTCCTTCATTCTTCCCGTTCACAGAGCCTTCAGCTGAAGTTGACGTGAAACGTAAAGATGGCAAATGGCTAGAAGTTCTAGGCTGTGGCATGGTTCACCCTAACGTACTTCGCTCTGTTGGCATCGACCCTGAGAAATACTCTGGTTTTGCATTCGGTATGGGTGTAGAGCGTCTAACGATGCTTCGTTACGGCGTAAATGACCTTCGTGCGTTCTTCGAGAACGACCTTCGTTTCCTTAAACAATTCAAGTAATCCGGGGCAGTCAAAACTATGAAATTCAGTGAATCTTGGCTACGCGAGTGGGTTAAACCTGCAATTAACAGCGAAGAGCTAGCTCACCAAATCACTATGGCTGGTTTGGAAGTTGACGATGTAGAACCTGTTGCGGGTGTTTTCACCGGCGTTAAAGTAGGTAAAGTGGTTGAGTGCGGTCAGCACCCAGACGCAGACAAACTACAAGTTACAAAAATTGATATCGGTGAAGCCGATCTTGATGGAAATAAACAGCTGTTAGACATCGTATGTGGTGCATCTAACTGTCGTCTTGGCCTAACTGTAGCAGTAGCAACAGTTGGCGCAGTACTGCCTGGTAACTTCAAAATCAAGAAAGCAAAACTACGTGGCGTTCCATCGCACGGCATGCTTTGTTCTTTCTCTGAGCTAGGTATCGACGTAGAGTCTGACGGCATCCTTGAGCTACCAGAAGGCACAACGCTAGGCATGGACGTACGTGAGCTTCTTGAGCTTAACGACGTAACTATCGACGTAGACCTAACAGCAAACCGCGCAGACTGCTTCAGCATCCGTGGCCTTGCTCGTGAAGTTGGCGTACTAAACCGCGCAGACGTTACAGAGCCAACAGTTGACGCTGTTGCAACAAGCATTGAAGACACAGTATCTGTTGAAATCAAAGCAACTGATGCTTGTCCACGTTACCTTGGCCGTGTGGTTAAGAACGTAAACGTGAAAGCGGAATCTCCAATCTGGATGCAAGAAAAACTGCGCCGTTGTGGTATCCGTTCAATCGACCCAGTTGTAGACATCACAAACTACGTGATGCTAGAGCAAGGCCAACCAATGCACGCATTTGATCTAGCTAAGATCGAAGGCGGTATCGTGGTTCGTCTAGCAGAGCAGGGCGAAAAGCTAACACTTCTAGATGGCAACGAAGCTGAACTAAACAGCAACACGCTTGTTATCGCTGACCAAAACAAAGCACTAGCAATCGCTGGTATCTTTGGCGGTCAAGATTCAGGTGTTACTACTGAAACAACAGACGTACTTCTTGAAGCAGCATTCTTCGCACCGGATCACATCCGTGGTCGCGCACGTGCTTACGGTCTTCACACTGATTCTTCTCTACGTTTCGAACGTGGTGTTGATTCAACACTTCAAGCAGCAGCAATGGAGCGTGCAACACAGCTTCTAGTTGAAATCTGTGGTGGTGAAGTTGCGCCAGTAAACGGCAGCGAATCTGAAGCCTCACTTCCTAAAGCAAACGTAGTTGCTCTACGTCGCGCTAAGCTAGACAGCCTACTAGGTCACGAAATCCCATCTACAGACGTAGTGGAAATTCTTACTCGCCTAGGTTGTAACGTTGAAACGACTGATTCAGGTTGGACGGCAACGTCTCCATCTTGGCGTTTTGATATCGCAATTGAGCAAGACCTAATTGAAGAAGTAGGTCGTATCTACGGTTACGATAACATTCCAAACCAAGCGCCTAAAGCGGCACTTAAAATGAATGACCACAAAGAAGCTAACCAACCGCTTAAGCGCGTTCGTGACCTTCTTGTAGACCGTGGCTACCACGAAGCAATCACATACAGCTTCGTAGAACCAGAACAGCAAAAACTTGTTGTACCTGGTGTTGAGCCGCTAATCCTGCCATTCCCAATCTCTGCGGACATGTCAGCAATGCGTCTTGGCCTAATCCAAGGTCTTTTAAACACAGTTGTTCACAACCAGAAGCGTCAACAGTCTCGCGTTCGTCTATTCGAATCAGGCCTACGTTTCATCCCTGAAGCAACTGCTGAAAACGGCATGCGCCAAGAAATGATGCTTGCGGGCGTTATCTCTGGTACTCGTGGCGAAGAGCACTGGGACATTGCAACTAACACTGTAGATTTCTTCGATCTTAAAGGTGACCTAGAAGCCGTTCTTGAGCTTTCTGCAAACGAAATCGCATACAGCTTCAAATCTCTTTCTTCAGAAGCAAAAGAGCGCAACCCAGCACTTCACCCAGGTCAGTCAGCAATGATTATGGCTAACGGTAAAGAAGTGGGTATCATTGGTACTGTTCACCCAGAACTAGAGCGTAAGTTTGGTCTTAACGGCCGCACTATCGTATTCGAAATCGAATGGGCAGCTATCAACACTCGCGTGCTTCCAGAAGCAGTAGCAGTATCTAAGTTCCCTGCAAACCGTCGTGATATCGCTGTTGTTGTTGACGAAGCAGTAGCTTCTGGCGACATCGTAGAAGCGTGTATCGCAGCGGGTGGCGAATTCCTAACAGGCGCTAAACTGTTCGACGTATACGTTGGTCAAGGCGTTGAAGAAGGTAAGAAGAGCCTAGCAATCGCGCTTAACCTACAGTCTGTAGAGCGCACACTTGAAGATGCAGACATCGCTGGTTCAGTAGATGCTATCGTAGCTTCAATTTCAGAGAAATTCGGCGCAGCACTTCGCGACTAATCTCTTCTGATAGATAGAAAACCAAAGGCCTCGCATTGCGAGGCCTTTTTTTTGTCTCTAGAAACATTGTTAATTTGGTCGTCTATCAAATATTTCATATATGGGTAACTTTGATAGATTAGAGATGTGCCAATTAACTTATCAAAATGTTAGTTTGTGCTGGTTTTTAATCGATTCAATACCTGATAATGGTAGTGGTTCTATGTATATGACAATAAAATAAAGATAACACTCTAACGGTGACTTGTTTACTGTAAAATAAACTATTGAAAAAATTGAGATCAAGTAGAGATGGCGCTTAAGTCTGTAAGAATCAAAAATATATTATCCT
>NZ_JBFRSX010000068.1:0-36590 GCF_041473835.1 Vibrio sp. 10N.222.55.A1
GTTTACCTTGCTTGAGTTGCTTCCACTGTTGAATCGCTTCCTCATCAATCCAGAATGTCAGTGAACCACGATTGATTAGGGCTTGGTTATATTGTTTCCAGTTAGTTGTTCTGTAGCGAGGCTTTGGCATTGCTCTAAGTATGTGAGTGAACTTAGATGATCTGATCGTAGCTTTAAGCATTAGTTCCCTGATTTAGGAAACAAAGCCCATTGTTTGCAGTAGAATTAACACTGCTTAGATTTTTATCGAAGACGTATGCTCTTACATCCAAATAATATTGCCCTTCCTCCGGAATCATCGAATCCTGAGTACTGGTGATACTTGAAATGACCGGTGCTTGGTAATCAACAATGGATGCGATGCCTTCAGCATCGTAAGTCTTGTTGAGCACATTAAAGTCAGTAATAACTCGCCCGATAGAATCGGTTACGGTTACTTTTTGCATATACTCAGCTTGAGCATCGATATCAAAAGTCATCGTATCTGAAGCTGTTGAAGAGGCTATTTTCCCAGAAAACTTAATCGTGTTACCTGAAACTGGAACCAAATCTATAGCATAGGAAGCAGCCTTTACATCTTCTCCATCTTCAGAGGTAATGGTGAACGCTTGGCTATCATTAGTAAAAGCAAGCTTACCCCCTTGTAAACTTGTTATTCCATCAAAAGCCAAATCAATAGTTGGTATCCTAATGTCAATATCAATCGTCTTATTTTGAGTCCAACCTACATTGTCAGTTGCTTCGACATTGACTCGTATCGAATTCAACTCTTCTAACTCAGTTTTTGGAAGATCAAAATAAAGGTGTGAATTTTCGCTATCGTCATCTTTATCAAATACATATTTAGGATTAACTATTGTGTACTTAACCTTTGCTATACCGCTACCTTCATCCCACACAGAAAACTGAAATCTAACTAAGCTAGAATCATCCGGAGATTCATTGAGGGATACAGTGTCGTCAACATTTGGTAGGCTATTATCGACCATTACGCTTACTTCATCGCTTATAGACTCTCCCCATACATCAATAATTTGAATTTTAGGCTTAATAAATTGACCATCTAGTTTGTCATCTAATGGCGCGGTAAACGTCGAGCAAGAATAGTCATCCTCACACTTAGTGAAAGGGCCAAAGTTCTCTGGGTTATCATTCAAATTATATGACGCACCATCTAGAGTTGCGACGACATTTTCAAGATCAGAATTTTGTCCAACCTTCACCTTGAATTTCATTTCAAGGGTCTCACCTCGAATAATAGTATCTTCAGCAGGGCTGGTAATAGCGATTTCTAAATCGCCTTGGGCTGGAAGCAATAATTCTAACGCATGATCCGAACCTAAGTTTCCGGCGACATCAGACAAGTTCTTAATCGTGTATAAGTGCTGTAACGCCCCCGGAGAGAGGATATCGGCATACAACTCTCTATACGTACATGTCGTTATACCCAATTTAGAGCTACAACTATTTGGTTCAAAAGACACATTTAATCGATTTCTTACCAATAACGGTTCGTTACCATCACTAATATCCACACCAGAAAGATTGTCTTTGAAGCTCAATGTTAAGCTCAGAACTTTCTTACCTTCGGCGTTCAAACCAACGTCATTGCCAGTAAATTGATATGTGTCTTGTTCAACCGTAGGGGCATCGATATCCATCATATTAAAGCTGAATTTATTGACTGTTTCAGTATCATTCGTTCCTACTGTTTTCGTTATCAAAACCACAGGTGAAACAGACATATTCACATCAGTTGTAATGCTACACTTATAATTTTCTTGAGGATTAGTTATAACACCTGAATAAGCATTGTTCGAACCATCTTCCGGCACACCGTCTGAGGTGTAATTCTCTCTAACCCAACATTCTAATGTTTTTGCTTTTACCTCACCCGCAGGGCCAAATTCAACATTAAGGGTACTTCCCGATATATGACTTTGGAAGTCAGTCGGTTTTACGATTGACAGAGCAACACCTTGACGTTGCACATTGATACTTTCTGACCGTTCGGAAACAGGCCTTTCTTGTTCAGAGCTATAGCGAACGTTATTATATACTTTGAATTCCAACTGATAGGCACCATCTTCCGTTAGATCTGCCTCTGTCAACCTAGCTTCCCAAAGGCCACCTTTCTGAGAAAATGACATATTGTTGGTTTGTTCCCCATATTTATAAGTACCTTCAACTAGCGGGATCCCGCTCTCATCTTCAGCATCAATACTTATAATTACAGGTTCAACACGAGTAATTTGTATCTGGCCACCAGAAGAAACTGGCGTGCCATCTTCATATGTGAAAGTAACCGAGTTAATAGTGGGCTTTGAGTTTTGAACTTTAACCACATAATCTATGCTTGTCGTATTCCCTCTAATGTCGGAACCACCTAATCTGATAGTACGAATCGCACTATCACCATCGTTTTCACCTCTTAAAGGAATCTTCATATCTTCACCAACTAAGGTGCTTGCATCAGAGGGGTTTTCTTTGAAAGTCCAATACTCTAATGTTTCATTGTTAACACCGTCTGATGATGGTGTTCCCCTATCATTTAAATCTTGGGCTGAAAGATTGAATACATAATCACCAAGATAGAAACTTTCCGGATCAAACGCATTTAACTTTAGTGATGGGCCTTCACGATCTAGCAGAACAGTTCTAATTTCTGTTTCAGATTCAAACCCATATTCGTCTAGGGCTTTGAGGTACAGGTTAGCCTTTCTGTCTTCGCCAATCACTATAGTGTCACTTTGCGTTTCTGTAATTTCGATATCAAAGGGCTGCGTTGGATCTTTGGGGTCAATTGAACGTATTGCAGCGTTTTGACCTTGTTGCCAAAGTTCAACCTTAGATACATCAGAGTCGTCAGATACTGATGTAAGCTTTACAGTAAATGCGGTACCAAGAACATAGCTTTCACCTGAATTAGTGTCTAAAACCCAAGGGTCAGCTAATTCAATTACTGGTCCCTTGTTGTCGACCAAGAATTCAAATTCACCACTGTGTGTTCCCGATGGAAAAGAACTGTCTGTTGCTGTTACGTAGAAGAAGTTTTTCTCATTATATTTAAATGCCTCCGCAACTAGTCTCACCTCTACGTTAGGCTGCATGCCTAATAGATACGGCTCAGTACTCTCTTCAGGTTCTGTTTCGTAATGTTGCAAAGTGAAACGCCTGCCAGACTCTGACTTCATATCGACTTCAACCAAACTCCCTGGACTCAAGCTCCAAGTAATATCAGGTACCCAGCTAGTATTACCACCTAAGTGGTTAATAATTTTAGATCCGTTTACTACCGGACCTTTTGAATCAAGTAATACACTAAATTGAGGGGCATTGGTCGTCTGGCGGTTAACTATATTAGACAGATTGTCTTCAGCATTAACATACACCACCCAATTACCATCTTCTGGACTAATAATATTACCTTGACTGCTACATTTGTCTCCAGAGCATAGTTTTACCTTAAAATGATCCTCTGTATTACTTGAAAAATGTGAGTTAGCGTCATAATCATTAGTAACACCGGTTGCCGAGTTGTAGAAAGTGAGCCCTCGCTCGTCCAATTTGTCTCCTACAATATCGTCAATGTTGAAAGTGAGTTCTTGAACATAATTGGTGTTCAAATAGACATTTTCGTCAATCGGATCACCATTACCATCGCTCGGAGGAATATAAGTCGCTAAAGGATAATCATTATCCACATACAAAGTTTCCGTATGTGGTTCCTCTCCATTGTAACCATAGCTATTTCCATGCTCATCCATTGCACTGGTCACAAGTGCAAACTCGACAATCCCTTTGAGATTTGAAGACTCGGTATTAAGGGTAAATAAATACTCTTTTTTATAATTATCACCACCTGACTCTCGAATATTCAGATCAATTGGGATTTCCGTATTCGGTTCAGTTTTCTTATACCACACTGTAACAAATAATGGCTGACTGCCTTCTTCCACGACAATGCCTGACGGATCTTCCAAAATAATCCGTGAATCTAAAACACCAGCAACGTACCGTTTATTTCCAACCCATGTTTCTCGGCCATTTTCGATACTTAGCGAAGGTTGAGGCGGTGATTTATCAATACTTTCGCCATCACCGTCTATAATCTGTTCGCCATCGAGGCTTGGGTTCGCCATTGATATCTGATCGGCGTATCGCTGAGCTAGGTTAGCTGCTACACCATACTTTTCAGTCATAATGTTATAGTATGATTGCGCTAAGTCATTACGGTAAGACTTTGAGCTAAATTCATATGAATCTAGAACTATTTTTTCACCCCCACTACCAATACCGTTAGCTTGGCCATCGTACTGCAAGTCATCATAGATAGCGGAAGCAAAATCAACAGAGTTACTTAGTAGCATATTGTTTATTTGGGTAATGTCATAAATCGCTTCTACTAAAAACCGATGAATATAATTATTAGGCAGTTTTTCCGGAATAGCACCTTTCAATATTTCATTCGTTGCATACGAAACGATCGTTGGGTCGAAACCAAAGAATGAATCGCTTCCACCAGCGAGAGCATATTGTACGTCGTCTAAAATTCGTGCGGCATTCTCAGGAGTCTTATTTCCCGCTTCAACTTGATTCCATTGAGAGTCAAACAGTCCGGTTTGGTATGTTGCAAGTTCAGTAATATAAAAAGTCTTAGAACCATTAAGTTTAAAATAGGCTCCTATATTAGCGCTATTTAGGTTCACTTGTTCTGATTGTGTACCTGGATCACTCTCCCACTTGTAGTAATACGGTTGCGTATTACCATCAATACCGATTAACCGCACTCGCATAAAGTCGTAGTTAACTACATCAGTTGTTGTTTCACATCCAGCAACATCGAGTGCTTTATTTGTTCCATCACTTTCTAAGTGCTGAATCGTGCTACATCTTCCTAGCGAGGTAAACTCTCCCTTCGAGTTTAATCCCTCCAATTGCACACTAGCCCCGATAAATGGAGTAACGATCGTCATTGTCGGCAAGTCGAAGCTACTACGAAAATAAACTTCTTGCTCAGCACTTTCATTTTCAGACTCGTCAATAGTTTGAATCACTAGTTTTTGACTGCTGTTCTCGGACGTCGAAGCGAAGTTGTCACCAAGTATTTCTTTTACAAAAGGAACATAATAGATAACCTCATTTACGTGTCCTTCAGTATCAGAGATAGTTTCGTGGGGTATGTTAGCGGCAGAGGCTACGGTATCGGTTACCTTCTGAAGCACGTAGTTATTATCATTGTTTGCGCTTACTAAATACTTAACAACTAGCTTAAGTTTGTCGGCACTAGATCCTAACCCCATATCCCCGTTGCCATCTGAGACTCTGACACGAACATATGGAATTTTGTTATCTTTGAGGTCGTTGACATTAAAGTCACTAAAATCGACATCGGGAATTGAGTTTAAAATCCCCTTGCTCGCGTAAATGTAATCAATCTTCAAATAATCACGAGTGGATTGAACCGTTTCTGATGTGTAGGTGTCTTGCGTATAAACATCTTCTTTAGTTACGCGTTCCCCATCAACACTAACGTTGACATAATTCATTGGAGCATTCTCTGGGTAGCTAATCACTTGCGCCGGCGCTTGATCATCACGAACGACTTCGTGAACTTCCTTACCAATATTCCCGTTGCTATCGGTGGCTTTAATTTCAAATGTTGTTATCGATACGAATTCATCGGTTGAATATCCCTTACTGAATTCACAGGCACTGCCTGACTCTAAAGTTATATGACCACAAGAAACGCTATCATCTAAACCGCCTTTAAATGAAACCGTTACCGAATCAATCTCTTGCGAGTCTTCTTTTACAGTGCCTTTAAGCACATACTCTTTTGCACTGTTGTTTATAGAACTAGCCGAGGTTACTTCAATTACCGGCGCATTGTTGTCCCATTCAAAGTTTACATAATGGCCAACATCTCGCCCTTGAACTAATTCGTTACCTA
Source organism: Vibrio sp. 10N.222.55.A1 (assembly GCF_041473835.1). Lineage (NCBI taxonomy): Bacteria > Pseudomonadati > Pseudomonadota > Gammaproteobacteria > Vibrionales > Vibrionaceae > Vibrio > Vibrio sp. 10N.222.55.A1. The sequence continues at coordinate 5,954 of NZ_JBFRSX010000068.1, forward strand.
AGACGTCAGTCGTATAAAAAACCAAACGTGCCGCAGTTACATTTGAGAGTCCCGTATCCGAATCAACTTCTACCGCGTCAATGGCTTTTGTGTCTACACTTACTTTAATACTTGTTTCTCTAAGACCAGATTCAAAGCCGTCGAATTCCAAGAAACAAAACTCACTACCCGCAGTTTGTTCATCGTCACACTGACTCTCGAGAGACCAGACACCGTCCAGTTGGTATTCAAGGTACGCTGAGACACCTTGAACACCAATTTCATCATTGAGCTTAATATCCACTTTATCGAGGCTTACCAATACATCACTGTCTGTTCTAGACACTGTAGGCGCTTCGGTATCAATTTCGGTTTCGTCGCGAGGTGGGATCACACCGCCAGTACCGCTATTGGTGCCTTGGTCATTAATCTTACGGCTAAACTCAACATAGTCGTCTGCGTCTGTTCCTGAAATATTTAAGTTAGGATCATTGACGACAATTAGAACATGCTGTGCCAAATCGTGAGTGTAAATATCACTAGAGACTTTTTGTTGACCGAAGGTTAAAGGGGTTACCCCTCCCGACACAGTACTTATTTCCAGCCCATCAAGAAGACCATCGGCAATGACATCTCGATATTGGATATCAGCCAAATGCATCGATGTGTAAATATTACTCTGAGTATCACCGTATTTTTGAATTAGGTCGTACGAATAAGAAGAATAAGCGGTTAACAAAGCACCATATTGGTGACCGGATGTAGCAAAACTACTTTGACCACCTTTAGTAATGTCTATCGGAGTAGTTTCATTGACATCGAAACCATACATATCGTTAATGCTATTTAGTGATTCCGATATAGCAGTAGAGTCTGACACTCCCCTGCCTACTTTGTATTGAGTTAAGCCTGAAACGATGTTCGTCAAAGGGGTCAGCATTAAGTTTTGATCACGCCCTTCTTTGTAATTGAGCATGGCTTCTAAACGCAGTGTTTTGCCGTTACTGACAGACACTGTATTTTTCGTTAAGGGATCGGTATAACTGCCTTCTTTAGCTACGATGAAAAGTGGCATCGATGAAGATTCAAATTCAACCTTGTAGTCACCAAAAGCATCGGAAGTCGTACTTGCTAACTTCCTACCTAGGTTTCCATCCTTGTATTCAAACACCTCAATTTTCGCACCGCTCACAGGAGCGTCAAAAACGTTACCTGAGATGCTTCCGGTATTCCTTGCTGGCGGGGTGTTATCACCTCCGCCTTCCCCACCGCCACATGCGCTTAAGATAAGCGACGTAACAATAAGACCTAATGTTGATTTCAACGTATTTTTAGTGAACATAGTTTTCTGGCAGAGTATATTTTTCCGCGATTATATTATCGTCTAAGATTTTCTCAACATGACATAATAACTACTTATAAAGTACAGTTTAGCTAAATCAAAAGGTGAAAGGTTTGTTTTTTATCTCTCTAAAAACACACCCTATACCTTTAGCTAGTCATTACGAAGGAATGAACTAAAATAACATGCAAAAAAAACAAATAAATATTATGATCTAATTCTTATTTTTATCCATTAACCGAATTTTATTGATAATTTATGTATTTGAAAATAAATAGCCATTTAAGTCGCCGTACCCTTTCCTTTGGCCTTTTGATGGTTTTTTTGATCGTTTCAACAGCCATATCGCTAAGCTACAATCATTCAAATACTGATAAAAAACAGACACCTAAAATAGCCAAGCCCAAAAGCATTCATATTCCAACCCCAGCTCCGACATCTGAAATGGTTTCAGGGGTTGTGAAATACTCTTTTGTCAGTTCTATACTATCCTCTGGTTTGACGAACAATGAATTAAAATCACTATTGAGTCTATTAGGTGATAATTTTGACATTATTAAATCAGTTAACAACGGTGATAAGTTTTCAATAAAAACCCAACATGATGGTACAAAAACAGAATATGTCAGTGCTTTTTACTATTTAGGTAGTGATATAGAATTTTTTGCTATGAGAGGGGCGGATGATAATATCTATAACGAAAATGGATATAAAATAAACAATGACTATGTATTCCCTCTTGCTAAGCATTATCGAGTGAGTTCATCATTCGATTTAAACAGGAAACACCCTATAACGAATCGAATTGCACCTCATTTTGGAACGGATTACGCGACACCTATTGGCACAGAGATTCATTCGTTGTCCAACGGTGTCGTTTTGAAGTCTCGATATAACCGTTTCGCAGGTAACTACTTAACCATAAAACACACTGATGGAAACTATGCGCGCTACCTTCATCTTTCAGAAAGACATGTCTTAGCTGGGGAATACATCACTAAAGGTCAGATAATCGGTCTTACTGGGAATTCAGGCCGAACAACTGGACCTCACTTGCATTTAGAGCTTTCGGTTGCTGGAGTACCAGTTAACTTCGAACAATATATCAACGCAGACCAAAGCTACAACGACCAATTTATATACATTGCTCAAGCTGAACGTAAGCAGCTAATAAAAAGCCTAGCTCAATCTGTACAATCAAACCAACCTCCAACATAGAGTTCCCCTAGTAATATTCGATTTGCCTTTGAGGCAAACCAAGCAAATACTCGCATTATTTATCTCTGAATAGGAGACTCAGATAACGCGTTGTCTCACTAACTCATTTCAAGTTGTTAGCAGTTGAATCAAAGGCTTAGCCGCATAAGTACTGCGTTCTAAATTGTAACTTAATAGTCAATTTCAATTGAACTCCCAAGAATCTTTGCGCAAATGTCTTTTTCTGTAGTTCTTCTAGGCGATATAGCGCTTTACACGCCCTATCGAACCCTTACAATGTGCAGCAAATATATTTATCAAGGTTTATCTCTATGTCTATTCAATGGTTTCCGGGTCACATGCATAAAGCCCGCAAAGAAATCGAAGAAGTTATCCCACAAGTTGATGTGATCATCGAAGTACTGGACGCTCGTATCCCGTTCAGTAGTGAAAACCCAATGATCTCTTCACTGCGCGGCGATAAGCCTTGTGTAAAAGTGCTGAACAAGCGTGACCTTGCAGACCCTGAGCTAACTGAGCGTTGGATTGAGCACTTCGAAAAAGAGCAAGGTGTTAAGGCTATTGCGATTACCACCAGCGCTAAAGAAGAAGTTAACCACGTTATGGAGCTAGTGCGTAAACTGGCACCGCACCGTGAACAGATGGGCAAGAATATTCGTACAATGATCATGGGCATCCCGAACGTGGGTAAATCGACCATTATCAATTGCTTGGCTGGACGTACGATCGCGGTTACTGGTAACCAACCTGCGGTAACTCGTCGTCAACAACGTATCAACCTGCAGAATGGCGTGATCCTTTCAGACACTCCAGGAATCCTTTGGCCTAAAGTAGAAAACCCACACAGTGGCTTCCGCTTGGCTGCAACAGGTGCTGTAAAAGATACAGCAATGGAATACGATGAAGTGGCATTCTACACAGTAGAATACCTAGCAAAGCAGTACCCTAACCTTTTGCAAGAGCGTTACCAAATTGAAGAGCTGCCAGAGTCTGACATCGAATTGATGGAAGCAATTGGTCGTAAGCGTGGTGCACTTCGTGCCGGTGGTCATATCGACATTCACAAATGTTCAGAAATCCTGCTTCACGAATTGCGTAATGGCACTTTAGGTAAGGTAACGCTTGAGTTGCCAGAAATGATCACACAAGAGCTGATCGAAGTTGAAGAAGCGGCTGCGCTGAAAGCGGAACAACAGATTAAGAAAAAAGAAGAGCGTCGTAAGCGTTACCTGAAGAACAAGCGTTAATCGCGATTAGTTTTTATAATCTGCTTTAATTTCTGTTTACCACTCTTACACCAGCCTCTAGATATTCACGCTCTATCGATAATAGAGCGTGAATATTGCCCGCTACCGTTTGTTGATCTAGCTAACATACTGACAAGTCTATAGAAATGGTCGTTTACAATCCCAAAGACTGTGACATACTACGCAAATTATTGTGTATCAATCTCGGCTAATTTCTCAATGCGCTCTTATTCTGGGTTCAAGAATCAAAGATTTAAAACCTATTTCGATAATGAAATTTATTTGCCGTACATAAATTTCATCTACATCCCTATCTCAATATTCTGTGCTTTTATCGTCACCGACTACATCCACTTTGGTAGCGAGTGCATTACGCCTATCATTTTCCGAGTCATACTTTTTTTATTGATGATGGCCGCCGCCAGATACTGTATTACAAACAAACCCAACGTTTTGGAACTCGTAGAAAGTGCCTTCCTTGTAATTAGCTCACTTTTCTTGGTCTATGTCGGTCGACTAGCCATCGAGCTGAACAACTTCGATTACCAAGGTGGCATCATTTTAGTGATGATCTACATTGGTACGTTTTCAAGATTGTCAGCCAGATACAGTATATCTACGCTGTCGTTTATCTTTTTGGCTTATCTCATCGGCCTTGCGCCACTGCTTTATGAAGCGGAGCCAGAGCATGAAATAGAAACAATTTCCGTTTATATCTCGGCTTACATCCTAATCTCAGCGGCCTGTGTTAGACGTGACCTGGAAGTACACAAACGTTTCGCTCAATCCGAGCAACTCCGCAAACAAGCGATTCAGCTTCGCAAGCAATCTAATATGTTCGAGGCCCTTTCCTATCAAGACGCACTAACGGGCTGCTACAACCGCCTTTATCTTCATCAGGTGATAGAACCGAGCATAGACCGTCAGCGATCCATTACATCGCTCATGATAGATATTGATCATTTCAAATCGATTAACGACACCTACGGCCATCAAATGGGTGACATGGTGATTAAAGAACTGGCCGATGAGATTCAAAAACGACTACCGACTAGCAGTAACTGCTTTCGATACGGCGGTGAAGAGTTTTTGGTGCTGGTCCAAGGAGAAACCGAGGCTTCAATTGAATCGCTGGTTAATGCCCTTTTAGAATCCCCTACTCGCCTTAGATTAGAAGTAACAATTTCAATCGGTGTGAAACATGCCCCTCAAGCCCTTGGTTCTGTCGAGCAGCTTATCGACGACGCTGACCAAGCACTCTACATTTCGAAAAAAGGCGGTAGGAATAAGATCACATGGTGTGATTAATCGCCCAATATTTCACGCATCTTTGCGAATCATTAAAACGACCACTAATTCAATCAAAAAAGCCCCGAGCAACTTAATACTCGGGGCTTTTGTCTTTGTTCTTCTGCTTTAAAATAGCTTCGTTAAGAACCTGCTACTCAGCAAAAAAACAGTATTCAACAAGAATCGACTAAGAATACACAACGCTCGCTGTTTTCTGTTCAAGTTCAACGGGAGAGCTCCAAGAAATCACTTTTTCATTCACTTGGCTGCCACATGGTGCGTTCCAAACTTGCTCTAGTTCTTCTTTGCCACCAATCGCCTGATAAAAAGCAATCGCTTGGTGGTTCTCAGACATCACCTCTAGGTAAAGCCCTGAGTCCGAATAGTATTGCTGCAACCACTTCGACAATTCAGACAACAGACGCTTGCCTACACCTCGTCCACGATAATTATTATCTACATGTAACGCATCGATGAACGTACCACGCTCAAAGTTGTGATTACCGAACGCGCAGACAAAACCAACCAGTAAACCGCCTTCCTCAAGCAATAAAACATGTTGGTTGAAAGGAGGATTAATCAAACGAGTCTGCCAAATAACAGATCTGTCCTCCAAAACATCATGTTCTAGGTAATCATCAGCAAGAATGCCACGGTAATATAGCTTCCAGCTATCCGCGTGTAATTGGGCAATCCGCTCATAATCTTTATATTCAGCTACCTTAATTTCCATTTATTAGCCCTTAGTACTTCCATTTATGACTTGCTACTACATTTCACACTACCTTTATACAATATTTAAGCAAAACATACTAATACACGTTTACACTTTCAATATTGACTTACACGTGTACGCTGATATTCTAGCGCACAGATGTAAGCCCAATGGAAATTTGCTAATGAATAGTGCCGACAAACAATCTACAAAAAAGCCGCCATTAATCTGGCTCAATATTTTTGTGTTCTCTTTTAGTATGCTGCTTGCTGTTGTAGCGGCTCCCGTTTATGGCTACTTTTTTGGCTATGGCATGGAGCACTGGATATGGCTAGCAATCTGCTTTACGTTCTGTAACCTTTCAATCACGACAGGTTATCACCGCTTATGGTCACATAAAGCGTTTGAAGCGCATTCAAGCCTAAGATTCCTGTTTGCATTAGGTGGTGCATTTGCCCTGCAGAACAGCGCGCTACACTGGTCTTCTGATCACCGTGTTCACCACAAGCATGTCGATAACAACGACAAAGACCCATACTCTGCAAAACGTGGATTTTGGTACTCACACATTGGCTGGATGATTCGTAATTACAGCACCTCAATGTACGAAAACTACGAAAACTGCCGTGACCTTAAAAAAGATAAGATTGTTATGTGGCAGCACAAGCACTATGTTCTGTTAGCATTACTAATGAATTTCGGTGTTCCTATCGCTTTAGGCGTGATTTACGGTGACGTGATTGGCATGTTGTTAATCGTAGGTGCAGTTCGTTTGGTACTTAACCACCACACAACATTCTTTATTAACTCTCTTGCTCACATCTGGGGTAGCCAACCTTTTACTGACAAAAACACAGCGCGTGATAACGGTGTGTTAGCAGTACTCACTTTCGGCGAAGGCTACCACAACTTCCACCACATCTTTGAGAACGACTACCGTAACGGCATCTACTGGTGGCAATACGATCCAACAAAATGGTTGATTAAGAGTGCTTCGTTGATGGGACTGGCAAGTAAGCTTAAGAAAACCCCTCAAGCTCGTATTGAGAAAGCTGAAGCGTCAATGTTACTTAAACGCACCCAGCAAAAAATCATGCATCGTGCCGACAAGCAACAAATCGCAGAGAAGCTTCAACAAGAGTTTGATGCTCTAGTATCAAACATGAACGAATATTACGAAGTTAAAAAACAGCTACTTGAAAGCAAGCGCGAAGACGTTGTGAAGAAGTACGAACACTCTGTTCTTAAGGTTCGTTATCAGCAAATCAAAATGAATTTCGAACAACAGAAGAAAAATTGGGCAATGACGGTTGAGCAATACGCTTAAGCTAAAACAGTACGCTTAACACCCCAGTAACAACACAGTTTGATTCTTATTCAAAAGCCCTCATATTGCTATGAGGGCTTTTTTTAATAAGCATAACCTACTCGGCTCTGGCCCTATGCTCTCGAGTTTGAATTGTGGATGGTAAGAACCATAGTTATTGGATTTCAGAACTCTTTCTTCATTCTGAATTTATACTTATATTACTTAAACTTACCGAGTTTAAAGCGAAGGAATTGAAAATGAGCAAACTGACTATTATTGCAACGATCGTCTCTAAAGAAGACAAAACTGAGCTTGTAAAAGCTGAGATGATTAAATTGATCGATAAAACCCGTGTTGAAGACGGCTGTATTAACTACGATCTGCACCAAGATAACAGTAACCCTGCTCACTTCGTTTTTCATGAGAACTGGGAGTCTGAAGTTCATCTAGAGAAACACTTAGCGAGCCAACACATCGCTGACTACATGGCTGCGACTGAAGGTTGTATTGAAACCTTTGTGCTTAATAAAATGACGCACATTGCCTAACCAGTCACTCAGTACTAATTCAATAAAAAGCCCTGCTCTGATCGCAGGGTTTGTCTTTTCTACAAGCTTATATCTGCTCATTCTAATAATGAAAAAACCCGCCAGAGTAGCGGGTATGGTCAATAATCATGACTGTCAAAGACAGATAGGTAACAACCATCAATCCAATATTGAGTACCACTTTACAGTGGCACTCTGACATTTCTTTTGCTGATCGCTAGCACGGGGGCACTAGTTAAAAGCACGAGCCAAAATGCCATTCCCTTGATATTGGTAAACACTTGAATTACTACTTACAAAGACCGATTCTCCGGGCTTAAGAGAAACTGACCGCCCTTCTGAAGTGACGGTCGCCTCTCCTTCCACACAGAACAAGATCTCCGCGCTACGTAGATACTGTGACTTGCTCTCATCAGTCGCAGACAAGATATCAAAGCCAAAGTCATCCACTGGAATCGGATAACTCATCTTGCCCTCTTTCAATACAGGCTTAAGGCGGATATCTTCTGGCTTAATCGGCTCAAAGATTGTGTTGTCGATAAGCTCAGGGACATCGATATATTTGGGAGTGAGACCGGCACGCAGCACATTGTCTGAGTTTGCCATAATCTCTAAACCCGTACCTTGAACATAAGCATGTGGGGTTTCTGCGAACAGGAACATCGCTTCACCGGGCGCCAGCTCAACCGTGTTAAGCATTAATGGCGCAAATAAGCCAATATCACCTGGATAATGCTGTTTGAATTCGATGCTGTATTGAAGAGCTTCACGCCCCATGACCGTTTTGGCTGGTCGCGCATGTGCAGCATAAAGCTCATTAAGCGCAGACGCTTTGCGGTCACCTTCAAGAGACATAATGGCGCTAAAGAACGACTTCAAAGAATCACTGTCGGCATTAGCTTTTAGTACATTAAGCTCAATCGCTAACGAAGGAATATCCGCTTCTTCGAACAAGGCAATAATGTCGTCGATTGGACGAAAGCCATTCATCGCTTTGTAGAAGGTCAACGCATAAACCAACTCAGGTTTATGGTTTGGATCTTTGTAGTTGCGATTAGACGCATTCAAAGGGATACCAAGTGCATTCTCACGCTCAAAACCTAATTCTGATTTTCGCTTGTTCGGGTGAACCTGAATCGATAACGGTGTTTCAGCGGCCAACACCTTAAACAAGAAAGGCAATTCACCGAAACGAGCCGCCGTGTATCCGCCTAAGACATCGATTTTGTTTTCATCAATCATGTGAGAAAGCGATTCACCGGTATCGCCTACCTTTGAACAACCATTTGGATGAGCACCCATCCAAATTTCTGCTTGAGGTTCCTGGTTTGGGTTCACAATACCAAACAATTGGTTAATGGAGTCTTTGCTTCCCCATGCGTAGTTTTGAATAACGTTGTCGAGTTTAAATAGAGACATAATTACTTCTCATTAAAAATCTGGCTACCAAGCTTGAGCGTGGCGGCGATATTACGGGCAGTGCGAGTCAGGTTTTGATTCGCTTCTGATAAAACTTGGTCTAAAGACTGAGGTGAACGTACGGTTCCAAATAAGCTAGACATTGAGCCGTAAAGTTTTTCAACGTCTTGCCCCAAAGAGCCCGCAATTCCAATGGTTGGAATACTCAACTTTTGAGCTCGCTGAGCGATGCCGAAAGGTGTTTTACCTTGCAGGGTTTGGTTGTCCATCTGCCCCTCTCCGGTCACGACCAGTGAAGCACCTTCAAGAACCTTATCTGCATCCAAGGCATCTAATACCATCTCAATACCCGCTTTAATTTGGATATTGAATGCAAGACTTAACCCCAGAGGTGTACCTCCAGCAGCACCAAATCCAGCTGTGTCGCGATGATTAGTACCCGTATGTGCTTGAGCGATATCGGCAAAGTGCCCGATCGCAGTATCAAGTTGTTCAACTTGAGCTTTTGATGCGCCTTTTTGCGGACCAAACACAGTACTGGCTCCGCTTTCGCCACATAATGGATTATTCACATCACACGCGACCACGAACGTCACTTCTTTGCATCTAGGGTGCAGTCCTTCAAGATCGATGCTTGCTAACCGGCTTAATTCGGCGCCGCCACCAGATAGCTCGTTGCCTTGCTTGTCTAATAACTTGCCTCCCAACGCTTGTAAGATGCCAGCACCTGCATCATTGGTTGCGCTGCCGCCCAAACCAATAATGATTTGTTCAACACCTTGATCTAGTGCATCTTTGATCAATAGCCCAGTACCAAACGAAGATGCGGTTAACGGTGCTCTTTCTTCTACGGTTAATAGGTCTAAACCCGATGCTTGAGCAAATTCCACCAAGGCAGTTTTTACGTTGGCGCCATCAACAGTCTGTTCCAACGAAGCCCAATAAGCCGTACATTCACGCCCGATTGGATCCGTCGTGTGCAGCAGTTGCTTCTTACCATTGAGCGCCTCTAGCAACACGTCTACCGTGCCTTCTCCGCCATCGGCGAGTGGCATTTTCACAAACTCTGCGTAAGGGAAAACATCGGCAAATCCACGCTCAATGCAAGACGCAACTTGATGAGCGTCGAGTGATTCTTTAAATGAATCAGGGGCAATTACAATTTTCATTGTCGTTCACCATTCCCGCCCACCAAGGTGAGCGGGTTATCGAAATTAGAATTTGATTTGGAATGTTTTTGCTTGGCAAGGTGCTATCTGGCCGAACTCTTCAGATGCTACATCACCTTCGCGTACGCGCTCGTCCATGCTTGTCTCTTTCCAGCTTGAAACCGCTTGAGTAAAAGAGATTGAATCCGATACTGAACCCGATTCTGCCGGGTTGTAGACACGCATGATCAGTGCATCTTCGTCTTCCGCTTTCTTCAGCACACTCAACACCGCGCCTGATTGTTGCTTAGACAGAAGGCTAAAACTCATAGGTAGGTTCTGCTCACCCACGTTGAGCTTCATCGCGTTGTAAGGGATCTTGTTGTAGCATTCGATTTGAGTGACATTGTCACGTGCTTGCGCCATGATGTTCGCGTCAATATGGTTACCAGAGAAACCGCACAACGTGAATTCACACACTAACTTACCGCGCACTTGCGAATCTGGTGTCGGAATCTTGATGCCTGATGGACGGCCTGGGCGAAGCAATAGCTCTTCTTTACCCAACACGCCGATACCACGGAACAGTGTCAGTGCGAAGGTATCTCGGTTTTCGTCACCTTGAGATGCAATCACCTCAAATTCACGTAGACCATTCGACATAATCGCCATGCCCGCTTTGCCGTTTTCTAATGCAGCGAAGTTCATCAGTTGGTAAACCGGAACCGGTGCTTCTTTCCACTTCTCTTCTTCCCAAACCGCCATAGCAGGGTCATTGGTTGGTCGAGTAATACAACCGAACTGGTTGTCTGCAACCACAGTTTCAGAAACGAATGGCGTTGGTACTAAGACACGTACACGGTGGTCGTCGGCTTGGTTGTCTAGTTCCATACGTACTTCAATGCGGCGAGAACCTTGCTTCAATACCACTTGGCATTGCGCTTCAACGAATCCGTTTTGACCCGTGCGTTCTTCACGCTCTGCAAGGTTTGCAGGTACGTTCATTCGGAAAGCGATGTTCGCTACCGATTGGAAGCCTTGGTGGTCAATCGATGTTTCGACTGGGAACTCGTCTGAATACAGTAACCATTCTTGACGAGATGGAGAGTAATCGTACTCATCACCGTCATCAGAACCGTCTTCCAAACGAAGTACTTGGTCGAATACTTGCTCTGTCTCTTTATCGAAAATAGTCAGAGTACCGTTGTCGTTTACATTGATTCGGTAGTACTCGTTCTCTAGTAAGTAGTCTTTTTGTTCTGCAACTTTTACTGCACCCTTCTCGTTACCTTGGATGTGTAACGTGGTGAAGCCCATCGCTGGCACAATGCGTTTGATTTGAATATCAAACTCCATGAACGGGTCGTAGTTACCGTAGTGAACGATTTGACGGTCTACTTTACCCGGGTCAATTTGGCGCTTGTCTTGGATGAAGTACTCAACTAGGTTTTCGTTTTCATCAAAGATAGAGAACTCTTGAGCACGGATAGTGATAGTGGTGTTAACCACTTCTTCACGCTCGTATGGAGAAAGGTTGAACATCGCCAGTTTGTCGCAACCTTCGCGATCTGGCATGTGGTCAACAATCTTACGCTTGTAGAAGTGAATCAGGTTGGTCGCCATGTCGTCAGCAAGGATGTAACGGTTTAAGATTTCAGCGTGTACCTTGTCTGAACAACAGCAACCAATAGAGTCATGAGCGTGGTTCTTCATGCTCTCTTTCCACATTTTCTCAATCAAACCGTGGTGGTATTCAAAACCTAATGTCCAAGCGATAGACGCTAGCGGTTCTAAGATGTTTACAATCTTGTTTTCGATTTCTGCGTGGATCAGTTTGATGTCCATACGCGTAGAAGAGATCGTACGGTGAACACGCATGTATTTACCGTCGTTGAACTCGCCTTTGATTGTGTCGAGTTGGTCGCGCGCCGCTTCTACTTTCTCGAACACTTCTTCGTAACGGCTCATTGAGAATTCACGATCTGGGTAGATTTCGCGAAGCTTGTCCATTACTTCAAAGATGTCTTTTTGAATCGGCATTTGGTCGTGGCCGTTCGGTAGCAAGATATCTTTAGTCACCGATGGCTTTTCTAGCACTGGGAAGTACTTATCTAAACGAGCACGCAAGCCTTCTTCGTCTTGTGGAAGGTATTTACCAATCGCGTAACCCAGCGGAAGCACTTGTGCCGTTACTTCACTGCCGTCGTTTGATTGCCATAAGAATTCTGTTTTATTCGTGCCATGACGTTCTGAACAACCACGCCAGAACATTGCACGCGTGATGTCGAAACCGTTGTAGATCATCGGCAGCTGTGAGCTCATGCTGAATGAATCTGGTAGGTAACCGATCTTCATTGCATCGCCAAATTTCATACAGTCACGAATGCCATACATCATGTTGCGTACAATTGACTCACCAGAAACTTGCATTGTGTCGGTTTGAGAATACCAAGGGCCAATAATTAACTTGCCCGCTTCAACCAATGCTTTTACGCGCTCTGTGTTTTCTGGTTTGATTGCGAAGTAGTCTTCTAAAACGGCGGTTTGACCATCTAGAACGTAGTATTTGTATTCTGGATCGCTCTCCAGACGGTTCATGATTTCTTCCATGTTGTTCACAAGAAGAATACGAGACTCTTCTGTTGTGAAATACCATTCACGATCCCAGTGCATGTGAGGAGTAATATGTACGCGTGATGTAGTCATAATCATTTACCTAAATGTGTCGCTTCGAGTAAAACTAAAGTTCGAACCCAAATACGACTAAATTAAATTTTTTCAAGGGGTTAAAATTGGCTGCCACTAAATTTAGGGTGCAGAAAACCACGCCCAGAATCTGTGTGAATAAAACCGTTAGGAGCACAGGTATTTAGGACAGCCAGTTGTTTGTTATTTCTTATATATTGATTTCGTAGTGAGTTAGGAGCTAACTCAAAATTCAGTTAGTTCTGTGTTGCAGTACTTGCTTCAAACTTACCCTTTTTTACAGCGTGACCACGCCACATCAGAAGAGTAATGGTTGAAATCACTGTGCCGACAATCGCAGCACCGAACCAGATAGCAGCAGCAGAGAATGCGCCTAAACCAGAATCGTGTAACAAGAAGATAGAGAAGATACCTGCGCCCGGAGTCGATAGACCAATACCTGCCGCACCAACCATTGCACCTGTAACCACAGAGCCTAGTAAGAATGAACCGATTACACGGATTGGATCTTCAATCGCCATTGGGATTGCACCTTCGGTAATACCCGCTAGGCCAAGTAGCCATGTAGATTTACCGGTTTCAATCTCAAAGTCTTTGAATAGGCGTGGAGCAATCATGGTTGAAGCCGTTACGGTGAACGCTGATACCATTTTTACTGAACCAAAGATTGCGTATGGGCCATAAACACCGTTCGCCATTGCACCTAAACAGAATGCGTAAGCGGCTTTGTTTACCGGACCACCCAAGTCGAATGATACAAACAGGCCAAGAATCGCACCTAGAAGCAGAGCGTTAGTGCCTGACATACCGTTCAACCAATCCGTCAGACCTTGGTTTAGGAACGCAACAGGTTTACCGATAACAAACAGCATTAAGCTACCTGCTACCAAAGTACCAATCACCGGGTAAAGGTAGAAAGTAAGGAAACCGTTAAATGCAGGGCCCAAGCGAACATGCTCTTTCACCCAGCGCATCACGTAACCCGCAATCAAACCACCAACGACACCACCAAGGAAACCTGAACCAATGATGTTTGCTGCAATACCTGCGGCAAAACCAGGACCAAGTGCCGGTTTATCTGCTAATGAGTAAGCTGTGTAAGCCGCCAGTACTGGCACCATCAATGTACCTAATAGGCCGCCACCTAGTTTGCGATACATCCATAGCCAAGAATCTTTTGTTGCGTAGAGCTCTTGCAGGTCAAAAATTTGCGCGATAAGAACAGCAACCGCAAGAACAGTACCACCAGCAACGATAAGAGGAACCGCGTAAGAAATACCAGAAAGCAGTGCTTGTTTAAGCTCAGTTTTCAACGGTAGTTTCTTCGGTTTGTCATCGGTAGCAACTTTACGTTCTGCACCGTTACCTTTTTTCGACTCTTCAATCGCTTCATTAAGAATGCGTTCACCGTGCTTAATCGGTTCTGCAACTGGGGTTTCAACACGAGGAATGCCATTAAAGCGCTCAGATTCTTTAATCGCAACTTCAGCAGCAAACACACACGCTACAGCATTATTAAGTTGTTCCGCAGTTAAGCGATCTTCAATACCGTTTGCGCCCTGCTTTTCAACATGAACCTTGTAGCCAAGCTTTTTGCCGGCTTTTTCTAGGTATTCTGCCGCCATATAAGTATGAGCAATACCTGCAGGGCAAGCAGTAACGCATACAATTGTCGGCGCATTTGTATCTAAGTTGTCTTGTTTTTCTTCTTGCTGATTATCGCCATCAAGAAGCGCGAAGATTTCATCAGCGGTTGTTGCTTTTAATACTGCTTCACGAACATCGTCATCAACCAATGTGGTTGTCAGTTCGGTCAGCAGGTGCATGTGGGTAGAACCCGCTTCTGCATTTGGAATCGCAATTAGGAAGATAAGATTTACATCTTCGTCTTCATCCAAGCCTTTCCATTTCATGTCTTCTTTAAGCGTTGCTACAGCGAAGCCAGCTTCTTTAACCGCGTCAGTCTTGCCATGCGGTACTGCTAGGCCTTCACCAAGCGCTGTCGGGCCTTGCTCTTCACGAGCAAATACTGCATCAAGGTACTCTTGCTTGTTATGCAGTTTGCCTTGCTGATCCAGTTGGTCAGCAAGTGCGTAAATCGCTTCTTCTCGACTGCTAAACGTAGTTTGCAGATTTACGAGCGACTTATTCGTTAGAGTAGTAAGTTTCATAACCTTTGTCCCATAGTCACGGATTAGTACGACAGTCGTCCCTGTCGACGAGAAGAATAATACAACTTCAAGACATTTAATCCGTGATCACGATCTCATCAATACATATTTGTATTTAATTTGTATTTAAATCGTATTGGTAAATCCTTTAAGAAAGCTTGTTATGTATCGTTTAATTTGTATTATATGTACTACAAAACGCCGATACGACGCTCACACTAACCTTTTAAGCAAGGCTTATATAGAGCAAATTTACGTATTTAAGGTACAGGTTGTTAATCAAAGTCTAGTTGTCCTAGCGCACAAATGAGGCAAAAATGGCAAGACTCCCTATGTATCGCCAAATCGCCGATGCAATAAGAGAAAAGATCAGTTCTGGTGAATATAAAGTTGGAGAAGCACTCCCAACGGAAGCGCAATTGCGTGAAGTATTCTCGGTAAGTCGTGTAACGGTTAGACAGGCGCTGAAACTACTGATCGAAAACGATGAGCTGGAAAGCGTTCAAGGTAGTGGTACTTACGTCAAAGAGAACAAGATCAATTACGACATCTACAAACAGTCGAGCTTTCAAGAAAAGTGGGCGCATTTGGATGTGGTTACACACAGTGAAGTTCTGGCCTTCGAAATGAAGCCGTGTTCTTTGGCGATGTCTGAACATTTAGATATCAAAGAAGGCGAATTGGTTTTCTACGTAAAACGTGTTCGTTTCATAGACAACAATCCAATCACGGTTGAAGAAACTTGGTTACCTGTTGCCCTATTCCCAGATCTCACCTATCAAGTGATGCAGACATCAAAATACGACTTTATTGAGAACACCAAAGGCATGGTGATTGATCGAAGTGAGCAGGAATTGGTACCGATTCTTCCGCCTGAAGACGTTGCTAAACAGTTAGGTATTGACCCAGCTCAGCCTATCATTGAAAAACGTACTCGCGGTTACCTCGCCAATAACACGGTGTTTGAATACAGCCGTAACTACTTCACGTCTAACGATTACCGATTTACTTTGGTCGCAAGACGCCAGAGATAATGCTCATCAGCAAGTTTCGATAGTAGCAAAATGACCAACACAGAGAGCGCCTTGTTCTCTGTGTTTCTGAGCTGTTATTTCAATCATAAACCCAACTTTCCTCCCCAAATATTCCTAAACCAATATCAAGTAACCTCACGAAAGATCATTCACATTCATTTAAATACTGTTCTGGCGCTTTGACCATAAACTAAGCGCAAAATGACAAGAACAACAGTCGACAGGAATGTAGATGAATACCAAACAACTTGAGGACGCTGTAAGTGAAGTGAGCTTATTCAATCAGCACCTCCACTTAATCCAATCCGTGCATACCATTCCGACCCCAAAAATGAATTGGGAGTCGATTGCGATGGAACCTGCGCCGACAATGCCAACGGTTCGATTCGATCACTGTCTACTCATCAGACTAACACTTAGTTCGTCGTGTTAAATCACTTTATATACAAAACCATTATGTCGAAACACACTATCTCACGAACATCGCACCCATTAGCAAATACAATTTCATACACACGATTCCTACCAAAGCTACCTTTAGTTCTAATCGCTTTCTCTATGCCCCTATTCGCAGAAGAAGTTGAAGAAGTGGTACTCGAGGACGAAGTCGTATTAAATGAAGGTTCTGAGTTAAACGAAGAAGCTGAAGAATCGCCTTATTATAACTTGTGTTTTAGCGCTTACTTATGGGAAGTAAGTAGGCGTTAAACATAAGTAATCTTTAAATGTAAGTAAGCTTAAAAGCTAAGATTCTCACCTCTTTACTCCGATAAATACCCACCTCGTTACACGTTTCCTTCCAAAGTACAAAAAATACTCGCGATTTATAAAACAACACCACCATATGCAAATAGAACAACCAAAGGTGATCCAAGTTATATTCTAACAAGCCACAAAATTTGTTTATTAACATCTAAACAACAGTAGTTATTCACGATTTACAACCACAATTAACATCGAAAAAAATGTTTGTCTTAGATCATATCAACCTCAACTATGCCTCGTGCCACAGTGCAGTTTTCTGTACATTCATTGTCATATTCTGAAACACTTTCTTATATTTTTTAAACTTTGTGGAGATTTCTATGTTAGAGCTCTTGATCGGATTAGTGATTACTATTGCTGTTGGTTACTTTATTGTAAAAGGCTATAAAGCGGCGGGTGTATTACTAACTGCTGGCCTTGCCCTACTTCTTATCACCGGCCTTATTGGTCACACAGTCTTACCAGCTAAGGTAGCTTCAACAGGTAACATGGTTACCGACTCACTAGAATTTGTTAAATACATGCTTCAGTACCGCGGGGGCGGCCTAGGCATGCAAATCATGCTTCTTTGTGGTTTTGCTTCTTACATGACGCACATTGGTGCTAACAACGTGGTAGTGAAACAGTTCTCTAAACCGCTTGCTGCGATCAAATCTCCCTATGTACTTCTTGTTGCGGCTTACATCGTAGCGTGTCTGATGTCTCTAGCAGTAAGTTCTGCAACGGGTCTTGGTGTGCTATTGATGGCAACCCTATTCCCAATGATGACGGCAATGGGTATTTCTCGCCCAGCGGCAGTTGCAGTTTGTGCGTCACCTGCAGCCATCATTCTTTCACCAACGTCTGGTGATGTGGTTATCGCGGCAGAAAAATCAGGCATGTCTCTTGATGTGTTTGCTGTTCAAACGGTACTGCCTGTTTCTATCTGTGCGATCATCGTGATGGCGGGTGCGGCTTTCTTCTGGAACAAATACCTAGATAAGAAAGAAAACACACCAATGGAAAAAGTAGACGTTTCTGAAATCGAAACAACGGCGCCGGCTTTCTACGCTGCACTTCCATTCCTACCTATCATCGGCGTTTTCCTATTCAACGGTCGTACGATTCCAGGGCTTTCACTTGATATCTACACTATTGTGGTAGGTTCTATCTTCGTAGGCGCAGTTATCGATTACGTTGTTAAGAAGTTTGATGGCGAGAAAACACTAGAAGATCTAGACTCTTGCTACCAAGGCATGGCTGACGCGTTCAAAGGCGTGGTAATGCTGTTGGTTGCGGCGGGCGTATTTGCTCAAGGTCTAATGTCTATCGGTGCAATTGATAACCTAATCGGTCTTGCCGAATCTGCAGGCGCAGGCGGCATCGCATTGATGCTTATCCTCACAGGTCTAACGGTTGCTGCGGCAATTGCGACAGGTTCAGGTAATGCACCTTTCTATGCATTCGTAGAACTGGCTCCATCATTAGCGGCGAAAATGGGCTTGAACCCAGCGTTCCTAATCATCCCAATGCTTCAAGCATCGAACCTAGGTCGTACAATTTCACCAGTATCTGGCGTAATCGTAGCGACTTCTGGTATGGGTAAAATCAGCCCATTTGAAGTCGTAAAACGTACGTCTGTACCGGTAATCTGTGGTCTTATTACGGTTATCTTCGGTACGCTTGTATTGGTTCCAATGTCGGCGTAAGCCTTAAGTTTCTAATCTCAAAGAACGAAGAACAAACGAACACCAATACTGAATATAAAATGCGTAAACAAAAAGGCGCTGAACTTAATAAGTTCAGCGCCTTTTTTAATGTCACTTTCTCAACATCGTTAAAACTATCGAGACATGTACAAAATGTATAAACAGTCAGGCTTGAAATAGTGTTATCTCAAAGGAACAAGCCCTACTTCATTTCACCATAGCGTTCTAGATACAGAACCGTTGCAGCGGTACGGGAAGGCACTTGCAGCTTTTTCAACAAGCTTTTCATATGTACCTTAACTGTCGATTCAGAAATAAACAGGTGATCGGCGATCTGCTTATTACGGTAACCTTTCGCGACTTCTTGAAGGATCTGCATTTCACGTTCAGTCAGTTGTTCGAAGATATCATTGCGGCTTCCAGCATCATTTAGGTAACGAGCAACCACACTGCTGTAAGCCTTGTCACCGCTGTTTGCTTGCTTAAGCAGTTCAATTAACTCATCGGGTTCAGTGTCTTTCAACAAGTAGCCATCAGCGCCTGCTTTTACAATCGCTTCAATGTCTGCAGGGCTATCAGAAACCGTTAGAATAACAATGTTTGCGCTAGAACCGTCAGTGCGAAGTGCTTTCAAGGTATCTAAACCAGACATGCCCTTCATATTGAGATCCAAAAGGATCAAATCAGGTTCTTCTTCATGAGCAAGAGCAACCGCTTCAGTGCCGTTACTTGCTTCTGCAATCACTTCGAATTCGTCTTCAAAGCTCAGTAATTGGCTTATACCTCTGCGCATCAATGGATGATCATCAACCAGCATTACTTTACAAATCGTCAACTTTAACTTCCTTCAAACTTTTATATTTCAATATGACTGTACAGCCTTCACCTTGCGCCGCTTCAATCGTCAAGTCGCCATTCAGTCTTACCGCACGCTCCTGCATAATGCTCATCCCGTAGTGGTTCACCTTGGAACTACTTGAGTCAAAGCCATCTCCATTATCTTTTATCACGACTAATACTTCACCGTCCTCATCGATACAGCATACATCTATTAAGTCGGCATTGGCGTGTTTTATTGCATTTATTGTTGCTTCACGAATCAATTGAAGCAAGTGAACCTGACTATGCGCATCAAGCTCGATCGATGAGAGATTATTAGTGAGGTTAATCTTCGCATCGGTTCTCTCGCTGAGCGCCTCAAGCATGGTACTTAAGGCGTCTCCAAAGTTGCCCTCTTTAATGGTCAACCTAAATGTGGTGAGTAGCTCTCTTAACTGGGTATAAGCGTCGGCTAAGCCGTTTCCGATCTCAGACGCGATTTGTTCAGATTGCTCTCGGTGCTGTTGCTCTGGCAGTTTGCCAATCACACGCTTTAATAGTGTAACTTGAATTTTCAAGTACGACAGTGATTGAGCCAATGAATCGTGGAGTTCACGTGCAATCGTGGCACGCTCTTCCATGATAATAAGCTGTTCAGCTTTCTTTTGAGCACGATTGTAGTAGATCGCTCTCGATAGCAGTTGAATGAAGCTTTCGATCAGAGCTTTAGTTGAGTGCCCGTGGTGATATGAACAGTATAAATAGCCGAGAATAAGTTCGTTATCGTCGAGTTTCATCTCAAACTTTTCGTAGTCTAAATTCGAATCGTAACCTTCATCCATAATCAATGAACGGCCTGAGTTATCGACAATCTCGAGCCTCAGTGATCCAATCCCTTCCAAGCTCACGAGATGCTGCAAGATA
This sequence comes from Vibrio sp. 10N.222.55.A1, assembly GCF_041473835.1. NCBI lineage: Bacteria > Pseudomonadati > Pseudomonadota > Gammaproteobacteria > Vibrionales > Vibrionaceae > Vibrio > Vibrio sp. 10N.222.55.A1. The sequence continues at coordinate 26,276 of NZ_JBFRSX010000068.1, forward strand.
GCTCGGAAGTTTTCAGGAGCAATACGCGTCACCGTGAGCTCTTGTGACGAGTTATAAAGTGCCTGCAGCGACTGGTTCGCATTTTGCAGCTCAATCGTCTTTGCATCCACCACATCTTCAAGGTTTCGATAAAGCACGCCTAAATCTTTGGCCATCGAGTTGAAGGTTTTGGTCAAAATGCCCATTTCGTTGTTACTGGTCACCTTGAGTTCTACCTCGAAGTCGCTGTTTTTGATTCTTTGGCTCGCACCGACAAGAGCATGTAGCGGTTTAACAACCTGTTTACGTACAAAGTGAACAACAAAAAGAGATATGACCAGAATCCCACCAAGGCCGATACCACCAGCCCACGCTAACTTTATTAACTTGTCTTCAGAGAACTCTTGCAGCTTATAAACGAAGCCATCGATTTCAGCCACGAAGTTTTCAACCAACACGAGATAGTGATCGCGCTCTTCGCTATTCAAGACCTGTTTTAGCTCATGCCAACGGCCGATAATTAAATAGTAATCTTCTGTGATGTCTGTCGGAACATTCCAACTGACCAAATTGGTCATGGATGGCGAGTAAAGAGAACTTTCGAATTCACGAATATGAGATTCATAATCGACAGATTCTATTTGAATATCATGGGCTAAACGGTAGCTTTGCATTCGCATTGAACCGGCCACGTTAACCGCTTCCGCATCATTCAAACTTGAAGCCAAAGTAAAGATGGCAAAGCCAGTCGTAGCAACCGACAACAGCAGTATAGAGAGCAAAGATTTTGCTATCGTACTTGTTACAGATGAAACCGGTTTTATAAGCAAAAGTGCCTTCCTATTGATAAATGACTTGCCAGCGATATCGTATTGTCACACATCAAAAATCATAGCTCCATTCAATATGTGATCACTCGCTCCGTAATTTATTGATCTAAGACAATATATGCCCCCAATTAGCCCTTAGGGGGTATTTATACAATTGTTTCTAAAACTACACTACTTGTGAGGACTCATTACAAGATATTAATAGAATAATGACCTACAATTACAACATCTTAGTAACATCTATAGGTATCTAGTGGTAGATCTATCAAAACGCCGTCTTTTTTCAAGACGAAAAGTTGACTCAAGCCAGATTCGTTTGCCTTGGATTGACAGCCTAGAAAGCTTTACAGATGACTGTACTCGCTGCGGTAAATGCATCGAGAGTTGTGAGACTAAGATAATCATTGTAGGCGATGGTGGTTTTCCCACTGTAGATTTCTCTATTGATGAGTGTACGTTCTGCTATCAATGTGCAGATGTTTGTCCCGAACCCATTTTTAAGCCAAAGCAAGGAGAGCCTTGGCAAGCAAAAGCACAAATCTCTGATAAGTGTTTAGCGCAACAAAATGTTGAATGCCGAAGCTGTGGTGACATGTGTGAACCTATGGCCATTCAATTTGAACTTAGAGCAGGCAGTGTTGCTCTACCAAAAATCGAGTTAGATGAGTGTAGCGGTTGTGGGGCCTGCGTAGCAATTTGCCCTACTTCGGCTATTCTTGTGAGTAATGCATAAAACAAAAATAACGAGAGCAATTTATGGCACTAAATGAAGTGCATATATCAAGTTTAGTCGTGCATGTGAGCCCAGAGCATCTAGACGAGATCAAAGCACAAATCGAGCAATTCGATAATGCAGAGATTTACGGCAGCAGCCCTGAAGGCAAAATCATCGTGGTCCTAGAAACCGAGAACCAAGGTTTTGTAACGGACACCATCGAAGAAATTAATAATATTACGAACGTTTTAGGGACAGCTTTGGTTTATCACCAAATCGAGACTGGACTGGACGAAACGGATTTAGAAACTGGAAGCAACAATTCTCAACTTGAGGGTGAAGTATGAAAATGACAAGACGTGCGTTTGTGAAAGCAAACGCAGCTGCATCAGCGGCAGCCGTTGCAGGTGTAACTCTACCGGCAACAGCAACCAACCTGATTGCTAGCTCTGATCAAACAAAAATCACGTGGGATAAAGCGCCTTGTCGTTTTTGTGGTACGGGCTGTTCAGTACTAGTAGGTACTCAAAACGGTAAAGTGGTTGCGACTCAAGGCGATCCAGAAGCTCCTGTAAACAAAGGCCTTAACTGTATTAAAGGCTACTTCCTTTCAAAAATCATGTACGGTAAAGACCGTCTTGAGACTCCTCTACTTCGCATGAAAGACGGTGAGTTCCATAAAGATGGTGATTTCGCACCCGTATCTTGGGACAAAGCGTTCGACGTGATGGCTGAGAAATGGAAAGCTTCACTGAAGAAGAACGGTCCAACAGGTGTTGGTATGTTCGGTTCAGGCCAATGGACAGTAATGGAAGGCTACGCAGCCGTTAAGATGATGAAAGCGGGTTTCCGTTCAAACAACATAGATCCAAACGCTCGTCACTGTATGGCTTCTGCTGTAGTAGGCTTCATGCGCACTTTCGGTATTGATGAGCCAATGGGTTGTTACGATGACTTTGAACACGCAGACGCATTCGTACTGTGGGGTTCAAACATGGCAGAAATGCACCCAGTACTATGGACTCGTATTACAGACCGTCGTCTAAGCCACCCACACGTTAAAGTAAACGTACTGTCTACTTACTACCACCGTTCTTTCGAGCTTGCCGACACGGGTTACATCTTCGAACCTCAATCAGATCTAGCAATTGCTAACTTCATTGCTAACTACATCATTCAAAACGATGCCGTTAACTGGGACTTCGTGAACAAGCACACGAACTTCAAGCAAGCAACGACAGACATCGGTTACGGTCTGCGTGACGATGATCCACTACAGAAAGCAGCCGCAAACCCTAACTCAGGCGAAATGACTGCTATCTCTTTCGAAGACTACAAAGCGTCTGTTGCTGAATACACAGTTGAGAAAGCGTCTGAAATGTCAGGTGTATCTCAAGAAGACCTTATCAAGCTGGCTAAGCAATATGCCGATCCAAACATCAAAGTAATGTCACTTTGGACTATGGGTATGAACCAACATACTCGTGGCGTATGGATGAACAGCCTTGTGTACAACATCCACCTTCTTACAGGTAAGATTTCTACTCCAGGTAACAGCCCATTCTCACTAACTGGCCAACCGTCAGCGTGTGGTACAGCGCGTGAAGTTGGTACATTCGCTCACCGTTTACCTGCCGATATGGTGGTTGCTAACCCTAAACACCGTAAAATTGCAGAAGATATCTGGAAACTTCCAGAAGGCACCATTCCACCGGTACCCGGCGCTCACGCTGTTCTTCAAGACCGTATGTTGAAAGACGGTAAAATCAACGCTTACTGGGTAATGTGTAACAACAACATGCAAGCGGGTCCAAACATCAACACTGAACGTCTGCCAGGTTACCGTAACCCAGATAACTTCATTGTATGTTCTGACCCGTACCCAACGGCAACAGCTCAAGCGGCTGACCTCATCCTTCCAACAGCAATGTGGATTGAGAAAGAAGGCGCTTACGGTAACGCAGAGCGTCGTACACAAGCATGGTACCAACAAGTGAAAACTGTAGGTGAAGCTAAGTCTGACCTATGGCAAATCATGGAATTCTCTAAGCGCTTCACTATTGAAGAAGTTTGGGGTGAAGAACTGGTTGCGAAAATGCCTGAGTACCGTGGCAAAACCATGTACGACGTGCTTTACAAAAACGGCAACGTTGATGCATTCCCACTGTCTGAAGCTCAAGAGCTTAACGACGATGCACAAGCTCAAGGTTTCTACGTTCAAAAAGGTCTATTCGAAGAATACGCAGCCTTTGGTCGCGGCCACGGTCACGATTTAGCACCATACGATCGCTACCACCAAGTTCGTGGTCTACGTTGGCCTGTTGTTGACGGTAAAGAGACACTATGGCGCTTTAAAGAAGGTTCAGATCCATATGCTAAGAAAGGTTCTGATTGGGACTTCTACGGCAAACCAGATGGTAAAGCACTGATCATCAATGCACCATACGAAGCGCCACCTGAAGTACCAAACGATGAATACGATATGTGGCTATGTACAGGTCGTGTTCTTGAGCACTGGCACACAGGTACTATGACTCGTCGTGTACCAGAACTTTACAAAGCAGTACCGGATGCACTTTGTTACATCCACCCTGCTGATGCTAAAGCTCGTGGTCTTCGCCGTGGTGATGAAGTTCTTATCGAAAACAAACGTGGTGAAGTACGCGTTCGTGTTGAAACTCGTGGTCGTAACCGTCCACCACAAGGCTTGGTATTCGTACCATTCTTTGATGCAAGAATTCTGATCAACAAGTTGATCTTGGATGCAACGGATCCTCTGTCTAAACAGACGGATTACAAGAAGTGTCCAGTTAAGATCACTAAGGTCGCTTAAGGACAATATGTTCTTACCACTTAGCTCGTAGATCTGACGTTTTTAATATTGCGACTGCTTTTTTCGTTACTTTTTGAAAGAAGTAGTCCACTCAAAGAATTAGCCTTTAGGCGGAGAAATTAACCATGAAAAAACTGATTACTGCCCTACTATCAGCTGGTCTTTTGCTAGCTGGTGCAGTTCAAGCTGAAGCTGAACTGGATAACCCAGGCGGCATTGGTGGCGTAGAATCTCTACGTGGTGCAAGTGAACTTGAAGCAACTCGCGCAGCAGATGACTTCAAAAAGTTCCCTCGTGACCAAGTACTTGAGAGTGACTACGTATACCAACCACCTCTAGTGCCTCATACTATTCGTAGCTATGAAGTTTCTCTTAACGCTAACAAGTGTCTTTCTTGCCACAGCTGGAAAAACGCAAAAGAAATGGGTGCTACTAAAGTGAGTGTAACTCACTACATGAACCGTGAAGATGCGGTACTTGCAGACGTATCACCTCGTCGTTACTTCTGTCTACAGTGTCACGTACCTCAAGCTAATGCTAAGCCACTAGTTGAGAACGAGTTCAAACCTGTAGATTCACTGCGTTAATCGTAGCCGGACTGTAAGAGAGGCTATATATGATAAAATTACTTAAAGCGTTTTGGAAAAGACTTGCGACACCAAGCAAAGCAGCCGTAGGCGTTGTTTTGTTCTTGGGTTTCTCGGGTGGTCTTTTGTTCTGGGGTGCATTCAATACGGGTATGGAGGCAACCAACACGGAAGAATTCTGTTCTGGCTGTCACGCACCTATCGTTGCTGAAATCCAAGAGACAATTCACTACTCTAACCGTTCTGGTGTTCGTGCTATCTGTTCAGACTGTCACGTTCCTCATGAATGGACAGATAAAATTGTTCGTAAGGTTCAAGCATCTAAAGAGCTATACGCACACTTTATTGCGAAAACCATCAATACTGAAGAAAAGTTCAAAGCACGTCGTGCTCACCTAGCGGAACGCGAATGGGCTCGATTGAAGAAGAACGATTCACTTGAGTGTCGTAACTGTCACCAGTTCGATTACATGGACTTCTCAGAGCAGAGCCCCCGTAGTGCGAAACAACACTCGACTGCGCTAGCTTCTGGTGAAAAAACGTGTGTAGACTGTCACAAAGGTATTGCACACAAACTACCAGACATGCACGGCGTTGAAGGCTGGCAATAAGGAGCGTTTGAATGAGTACTTTAGAAAGCGTAATTTGGCACATCCTAGGTTACAGCGCTATGCCAGTTATCATTCTTGGTGGCTTTGCAGGTGTTGCAGCCGTATCTCTTTGGATTTTATCTATGGGTAAAGACAAAGAAATCGATTAACAATCGAGATTCCATCAACTTCTACCAGATAATTCTGATATGAGTTGATACGAAAAAGCCACTGATTTCAGTGGCTTTTTTATTATCTGACGTTGTGTATCTTTATAATTGAATGTGACTTAACGCCCTAAGCTTCGTTTTCTGGCGCTTCTTTCTCTGCGGTCTCTTTATCAACCTGCTCTTGATCGACAATCGGCAGCACCTGTTTTACATAGTTGCCTGGCGCTTTGCCAATCACAGGATTAAGCTCTGAGCCTTGATTGAAAGGTTCGATTTTTTCGTCAGTTTCAAAACCTTGTAGCCACTGATTCCAGTGTGTCCACCAAGACCCCTCATTATGAGTCGCATTAGTTAGCCACTCATCCGCCGAGTCGTCTAGGTTGTCATTCAGCCAGAACCCGTACTTCTTCTTATCTGGATGGTTAACAATACCCGCGATATGACCAGATTCACCAAGCACGAACGTCTTGTTGCCACCGGTATTCAAGGCACCACGGTAAGTCCCCTGCCAAAGCGCGATATGATCTTCTTTCGCTGAAATGAAGTAGCTTGGTATTTTTATCTTATTGAGATCAATCCAGACACCGCCTACTTTCACGCCTTTGTCTTGAACAAGTTTATTCTCAAGGTAAAGCTCACGCAGCAAGAAATTATGGCACTTAGCAGCAACGTTAGTGCTGTCACTGTTCCAGTACAACAGATCAAACTCCATTGGGCTGCTGCCTTTTAGGTAGTTATCAATGTAGTAGTTCCAGTACAGGCTGTTTTCACGAAGCAAACTGAATGTCACGCTTAATGAACGACCATCCATGAATCCTTTAGCATCGTTCTGTTTCTCAATGGCGTTAATGATCGTTTCATTGATATATGCGCCAACCTCTCCCGGCTGAGAGAAGTCTAATAGAGTCGTAAAAAAGGTCGCAGTTTTAATGCGTTTCTTCATTCTTTTAGCAGCATAGTAAGCGACCGTTGAAGCGAGAACAGTACCACCAATGCAGTAACCTGCAGCATTGATTTGCTCTTTACCCGTGATATCTTCAATTGCCGTCACGGCTTTCGCTACGCCTTCCGTGACATAGTCACCGAACTCTAAGTCTTTTTGCGCTTCACCTGGGTTGCGCCAAGACATCATGAAGACGCTGTGCCCTTGCTCAAGCAACCAACGAACCATTGAGTTCTTTTCACGAAGGTCGAGAATGTAGTACTTATTGATGAATGGAGGAACGATCAACAAAGGCGTGGCGTTCACCTGAGGTGTTTTTGGGTAGTATTGAATAAGCTCGAACAGATCATTTTGAAAAACGACATCACCTTCCGTGTTCGCAACATCAACACCTAATCGGAAGGCATTATTGTTGGTCATACGGATCTTGAGGATATCCGCGCTCGCTTCAACGTCAGCTTGTAGCTGCTCTAGCCCATCTAGCAAGTTCTCACCATTGCGCTCAAGCGTTAGCTTCATCAACTCTGGGTTAGTCGCAATGAAGTTACTAGGAGAAAGAGCATTGATAGCCTGACGTGAAAAGAACGCCACACGTTCCTTGGTTTTCTCGTCTATGCCTTCGATTGAATTAATGGTGTCTATATAGCTTTTGCTGAATAACAAATAAGACTGCTTGATAAAGCTGTAAAACGGGTCATTTTTCCACGCTTCATCAATAAAGCGTTTATCACTGCGCTCTTCAGTAATGACGCTTTCGGTATTACCCATCAGTGCGGCATTTTGCCAAATCTTAAGTTGCTGTTCCCACCACTGGGATTGTAACTGAAGGAGAACGGCGGGTTGGTTAGCGGCTTGCTCGAAGATTTTTGACGCATCATCAAAATTCAACTCTTGCATCGCTTGATTTAGGGGAGATTGCGCGGCTTCCTTGTTTTGTTCAAAGTTTTCCCACCATTGCTGGTTTGTTTGTTGAAGTTTAACAAGGTAGTCCGAAAAGAAGTGTTGAAACATAACATGACTCCAATAATCGGAAAATCGCCACCGAGCCTCACAGTAAACACTGTGCTGACTCGATGGCGATTTTATTTATGCAGGTGTAACTGTTTTCAAGTTTTCAGTTGTTAGTGTTTCAACATCTTCTTTGAACTCTTTTGCAGCAGCTTGCATTTTTGAGCTATCACTCATCATCTGTTGAGACAATTGAGTTAGCGCTGCTAGTTGCTGGCTGTTGAACGCCGTTAGGCTAGTCACGTCTTTGATTTCAGTCACTGCTTTCATTTGCGCAAGACCCATGTTCGTGTAAGTCTGCATTGCATTCATTTGCAGTTCTGTCATCGTTTGGACGTTCTTTGCAACCAACTTGTTGAACTTTAAGTACGGTTCAAATTGCTTTTCAGTTTGGTCAGTAATTGTTTTGAAAATATCCGTGTACATAAGTAACTCCTGATGAATACATAGTTTAATAAATTTGTGTCACTATCGTTTCAGCCAACGCTCATCGATTAACTCGCGATGCTTTGAAAAGCTGATCCGATATTTAAGCTTGCTACCGATATATCAGGCTCTAACCTTCAATACCTTTTAGCAAAACAGCGGTTCCCATTCCCCCACCCACACAGAGTGAAGCAACGCCATAAGTCGTTTTCTGTTCAAGCATTTCATGGATGAGTGAAACAATAATTCGATTGCCTGAAGCACCTAAAGGATGGCCAAGCGCGATTGCACCACCATTCACATTGACCTTTGGCTTGAACTCATCAAGCGGTAAGTCATGCTGCTCTGACAATTGGTACATTACGCCAAGAGCTTGTGCTGCAAACGCTTCATTCAATTCAAACAAATCTACTTCTTCTAGAGTGAGATTCGCCTTATCAAGCGTTTTAGAAACGGCTTCTACTGGGCCTAAACCCATAATCTTTGGATCTAATCCAGACTGTGCGTAGCTCGTTAGCTCTACCAGTGGTGTCAGTCCGTATTTCGCTACTGCACTCTCTGAGGCTAAGATGATTGCACTCGCGCCATCATTGATGCCCGAAGCGTTACCTGCCGTAACAGACCCTTCACGGTCAAAAGCTGGACGAAGCTTTTGCAGACCTTCGAATGTCGCGTCTGACTTCGGATACTCATCGGTATCAAAAGTGACGGTTTGTCTGCGCTGCTTAACTTCTACAGGCACGATTTGCTCGTTAAACTTACCCGCCTCAATCGCAGCAACGGCTTTTTGTTGGCTTTCTAAGGCATAGTTATCTTGAGCTAGGCGCGAAATATTCAACGTGTTCGCGATATTTTCAGCGGTCATGCCCATGTGGTAGTGATTAAACGCATCGGTTAAGCCATCACCAACCAGTAAGTCTTTCATTGAGATGTCACCCATTTTGTGACCATTACGAACGCTCGCTGGTACCACAAAAGGAATTTGTGACATCACTTCAACGCCAGCAGCAATAACCACTTCAGCATCTTGTGCTTTGATGTGCGCCGCTGCGTCCATCACTGATTTCATTCCGCTGCCGCAAATCATGTTCACGCCGTATGCTGGTGTTTCCTCAGGAAGCCCTGCATAGATGGAAGCCTGACGAGCAACCCCCATGCCTTGACCTGCCGAAATCACGTTGCCGACGATTACTTCATCAATCGCATCTAACGAAAGATCGACAGACTCAAGTGCACCTTTGATCGCAACGCCAGCCAGTTCACCCGCAGATACGTTTTTTAGCGACCCGGTAAATGCACCAATAGGAGTGCGCTTAGCCGCAACAATAAATACTTTTTCCATCATTCCAACCCCTTCAGTTTCGCCAATTACTGCATGTACAAGCCGCCATTCACAGACAATGTTTCGCCTGTAATGTACGCGCCAGATTCACTCGCTAAAAAGCCCACTGCGTCTGCAATTTCAACAGGTGTTGCTAAGCGTTTCATCGGAATTTGGTTCTTGATTGAATCCAGTACTTCAGGCTTCATTTGCTCAACCATAGGAGTTGCTGTGTAGCCAGGGGCAATCACGTTCACGGTTACGCCGCTACGAGCGCCTTCTGCAGCCAAAGCTTTAGAAAAACCAATCATTCCAGCTTTCGCTGCTGAGTAGTTAGTCTGTCCAAATTGACCTTTAAGACCATTGACGGAAGAGATGTTGATGACACGGCAGTTACCTTTCTCACACATAGGAGCGAACAAAGGTTGAGTCACGTTGAACAAACTGTTTAAGTTCGTTTCGATAACCTCTTTCCACGCTTCGGCATCCATCTTTTTAAAGACGCTATCACGTGTAATACCTGCGTTATTGACTAGTACATCCACCGTGCCTTCTTCTTCTAACAACTTGCTTAAGCTCAGCGCACATTCCGCAGTATTGGTAACATCTAATTCAAACAATCTCACTTGATCTTCGGTGAATTGTTTTTCGTTAAACCAATCCAAGGCACATTGGTAATTTCCAGTAAAATAAGTCGCGATAACACGATAGCCGTCTGCAACTAATTTAGAGGAAATTGCTGAGCCGATACCGCCTTTTGACCCTGTAATTAAAGCAAGCTTTTTCATTAATGGTTCCATCCCTTACAAGCAATTAAATAACAATGATGTTAATAAGATAATGTCTTAGCTGATAATTAAACTTTACGTTTTGCTTTAATTAAACCCTACAACTCAAAATCAAAAAGTATTAT
>NZ_JBFRSX010000069.1:0-5420 GCF_041473835.1 Vibrio sp. 10N.222.55.A1
CGGTACTTTTAAGCATCACTGGATAGCCAATTTTCTCCGCTTCCTTTAGGGCTTGCTGCTTGTCATTCAATAAGTCTGTGCCTGGGAGAAGCGGTACGTTCGCATGAGTCGCGATGTTACGCGCAGAGTGTTTTAGGCCGAACGCTCGCATTTGTTCTGCTGTTGGTCCTAAAAAGACCAATCCTTCTTGTTCGCAGCGTTCAACAAATTCTGGGTTTTCGCTTAGGAAGCCGTAGCCAGGATGAATCGCTTCTACCCCTGACTGTTTCGCAATAGCAATGATTTTGTCTTGATCAAGGTACGTCTCGGTTGCGCCGCCCTGACCTAAAGAGTAAGCCTCATCAGCACCGACAACGTGTAAACTTTGAGAGTCTGCTTCGCTATAAATAGCAACGCTTGTGATATTGAGTTGTTTTAATGTGCGGATAACTCGGCAGGCAATGGCTCCACGGTTAGCAATTAACACCTTACTAAACATATTTTCTTCCCTAAAATCCAGGTCGTCCCGGAAAAATAAAGAGCATTAACTAGGGTCGTCCCTTGCTCATTTTTTGCAGCTATTTTGCTGACTTTATTGCCAAACGATGACCTCAACAGGCGTTGGGTTGTAGGCATTACATGGGTTATTCAGTTGTGGGCAGTTCGACATTAAGACGATGGTGTCCATGTGGGCTTTGAGCTCTACGTACTTGCCTGCGCCACTAATACCGTCCGCAAAAGTAAGTCCACCTTCGGCTGTCACAGGTACATTCATAAAGAAGTTGATGTTATGGGTAATGTCGCGCTTAGACATACCAAACTGCTCGTTTTCAGCGACAGCAAGTAACCAGCTATCACGGCAAGCATGCATGCACTTTTTATCAATTGAGTAACGTACTGTGTTGCTCTCGGTCGCACATGCGCCGCCAAGCGTGTCGTGTCGGCCACAGGTATCTGCGACAATCTCAAGCATCACATTGCCTTGGTCAGACAGAATCTTGGTCCCAGCAGTTAGATAAACATTACCCTGCTCACGAATGGTATCGATGGCGCTGTAGCGCTCTGAAGGATCATTCGCGTTGTAAAACAGAGTATCTGCAGCTTGGTTGCCTTCAATATCAAGGATACGCACCGTTTGGCCTTTTTTTACGACTTTCATGTAGTAGTCACCCGCAGGCACAACATCACGATAAAGTGCTTCACTTGGCTGTAATTGGCTCTCTACAATCATGTTTTACTCCTTTAACAACAGTGACTAACGGTGGATGGTTCAACGGCTTGACTTTCCGTAGCGGCATAACGACGGTTGTTTTCAAAACCTCGCTCGTTCTCTTCACGGTGATTTAGACAGGCATCACTTTCGAGCATCGGGTCAGACTCAAATACCGTTACCTCAACAGGCTTATATGGATATGTCTCTGATGGATTAAGTGGATGCGGACAAGTCGTCATCACTACCAAGGTATCCATCTCAAAACGCAGCTCAATACAGTCATCGGCTTGGCTGTGCTGAGGGTCGTAGTTAAGATTACCCACTTCATCGGTAGCCACTTTGCTGAACAAGTTAAGGTTCGCCGCCAAATCACGCTTACCTAAGCCATATTTCGCCACTTCTACTAGCAACGCGTCATAGCCGTTCTGTTTCCACTGGTTACGCTCTGTTTGGTAGTCTCGCTCACCCCACTTCTGTGCCACTTTCTGTTTGTTGGCAACACCACAAACAGTATCAATCCAGCCAGTGTCATCACGGACAATCGAACAGAAAATACGCCCCATATCTGAATACAAACAGTTGCCTGTGGTCAGCTTGAACGTGTGTTGGCATTTCAAGGTATCAGGCGCATTGTAGCGCTCTATCGGATTGGCAGGGTTGTAGAACAACACACTCAGGTTCGCCCCGCCTTCTAGGTCTTTGAACCGAACCGTTCGACCTTTCGGCACGACCATAGACCAATGGGCGGCCCCAGGCAGTGTGTCTGAAAAAATCACTTCCTGTTTTGCTAACATGTTTTATTCCTTATGCAATTTTTTGTAGTAGTTGTTCTGGTTGGGTGTGTTCCAACTGCTCAGTTGGAATATCAAAAGTCACCTGCGCACCAAAACGCTCTGGGGCTTGCTCATCATGGCGGGTATGATCAAACACCCATAGACGGTTGCCTAGATGGAAGCCTTCACTAAGATCGTGAGTGATCATAAATACGGTCAGGTTTTGCTCTTTCCACAGCGATTTCACGAGCACATGCATGTCTTTGCGAATACCCGGATCAAGTGCGCCAAAAGGCTCATCCAATAGCAGTATTCTTGGCTTCTTAATTAGTGCCTGAGCAATAGAAAGACGCTGTCTCATACCGCCTGATAGCTCATGCGGGTATTTATCTTGAGCGGCTAACAAGCCTACTTGTTCCAGCATCTTCAACGCTTGCTTTTTCGCTTGTTGCTTCTTAGCCCCAAACAGTCGTCCCAATAAAGTGCTGGAAATACTGCTTTCCTCAAACTCATAGCCGAGCATGACATTCTCAAGTGCAGTCAGATGTGGAAACACCGAGTACTTTTGGAACACGATGCCTCGCTCTACACCAGGCTCTTGAGTAAGCGGCTCGCCATCCAATAACATTTGGCCTCTCGATGGTGTTTCTGTGCCTAGCAGCATGTTGAGGAAAGTGGTTTTTCCACAACCCGAAGCGCCGACGATGCTGACGAAGTCACCTTCATTGACAGTGAGGTTCAAACGCTCAAGGACGATGTTGTCGCCATACTCTTTCCAAACCTGCTTGATTTGGATGATCGGCTGCTTGGTTTCGTTATTCACTTGCGCACTAACCATGATTCTCTCCTTGAGACTGGTGATACCAAGGGCTTAACTTTTTCGACGCTAAGCGTAAGAGCCAATCCATGCTGTAAGCCAAGATAGTGATCCACAAGACGTACGGTAGAATCACATCCATTGATAGGTAACGGCGTACCAAGAAGATGCGGTATCCCAAGCCTTCGGTTGCAACAATCGCCTCTGCGGCAATCAAGAACAGCCATGCGCTACCCAAGGTTAGGCGAACGGCTTCAATCAGCTTTGGCATAATCTGAGGAAGGATAACTCGCACAATAATTTGCCAACTGTTCGCGCCTAGTGTTTGAGCCTTAATGAGTTGCTCATCAGGCAGGCTTTGCACCCTAAGCTGAATGTCTCGAATAATGATCGGACACACACCGATGACAATCAGCACCACTTTAGAGACTTCACCCACCCCAAATGAGATAAACAATATTGGCAATATCGCCATAGGCGGAATAAGAGAAACTACGGTGATCACCGGTGATAATGAAGAACGCACTAAAGGAATAATGCCCGTCGCAATACCTAGTGATAGACCAATCAGTGCACTGATACCAATCCCCCAGCCTAGTCTTGCAAGACTGGCAAAGGTGTCTGTCCACATTAGGTATTCACCCGTTCTTCGGCTTGGGGTAAACGCCATTCTGTCGATGGCATCTGCAAAACTGCTGAGCGCGGGAAGTAGCTTATCGGCGGAGTTGGCTGCCAGTCTCGCATCTGCTGCCGTCACGTAGACGGCAAGCAGGATGAGAAACGGCATCACACCTAACATAACGCGTCCAAATTTGGACGGATGACAGTTAATTACTTTGGTCATAACGACTCCATTTACAATGACCGAATGGTGAGGTTACAGCTTGTTATCCGCTGCCATCTGCATGTACTCAGATGTAAATCGAAGCTTGATGTTGCTTGGGTCGCCATAAACGCCCGTTGGTGTTTCTACGCCAATGAAACCCGCATCAGGCGCACCTTCACCTAGCAGACCATGCTCAAATGAGAACTCGCTGACTTTTTGCATCGTCGCAGCAAGTTTAGGGCTTTGTGTAAATCTCACTGCCTCATCAGCGGAGTAGAACATATTGGTCGCTTGTAGCTGAGACTTGTAACCATCAAGGTCAGTACCAGATGCTTGTGCCATATAGGATTTGGCTTCATCACCCTGTTCTGATGATTGCATGATCGACATGATTTCGTACCACGCGCCGGTCAAGGCTTTACCCAATGCTGGGTTGCTTTCCAAGGTCTCAGTATTGACGACCAGTAAGTCGATAATTTCGCCAGGGATGTCAGAAGAGTTGAAAACAAAAGAAGTGTCTGGCTGAGAAGTGATTTCACTCAATAGCGGGTTCCAAGTAACGACAGAAGTCACTTGGCTAGTGCTAAATGCGGCAACAAGATCAGCATCGGATGTGTTGACGACTCTCACATCACGCTCACTCATACCCACACTTTCTAGCGCGCGAGCCAGCAGGTAGTGAGATACACTTAACTCTACAAGGTTAATTGACTGACCTTTTAGGTCTTCTAACTTTTTATCCCCTTTAAGGACAATACCATCGTTGCCGTTTGAGAAGTCACCCACTACTAGTGCTGTTGAGTCAGCTCCACTTGCCGCAGGAATCGTTAATGCATCCATGTTCGTCATAACGGTTGCATCGAACTGACCCGTGGTGAACTGATTGATGGACTCAATGTAGTCGTTAACCTGCACAACATCGATTTCAATGCCGTACTTATCTGCCCATTTATCTAAGATTCCAGAATGGTCTGCATAATCCCATGGCATCCACCCGACATAGATAGACCAAGCAAGAGTAAACTTTTCTTTCTCTTGTGCTAATGCGATTGGGGAAAAGGCTGAAGTGAGTAGCGTCGTACCGACAACGGATGCAAGTAGGCTTTTTTTGATTTGAGCTTTCATTGAAATCTCCTCCATGAGGTCACTAAATACAAACACAAGAGACATAACCAATTGGCTTGGTTTAATCTCCCGGGCTTCTATCCCTCCGTGTGACCCCTTGCGAGGTTGACAACTCTCGACCCAGACACTGTATCAACAGCCGGAACCCTAGATGTCTATTTGCCAAATTGTGAGTTAGCAAGGTTAATCACCTAGCTAACTCTGTGCTCTTGTAAACTTACAATAACTAAACAAATATCATGCCAATTTTAAGTAACTAAAAATCAATAACTTAAACTCAAAGTGAATTACTACACTGTTCTAGATGTGATCATTTTGGTGCATAAGTTCAATTTGGGTGCAGTGATAATCCCCCGACTTTTATAGGTGCACTAAAGGTATGAGGAAAAGTAAGTCAAATGGCGGCTCTGTGAAGTAAGTAGCTAATCAGGCGTAACTTCGAATGGGGCAGAAGCAAGCTTGCCACATACAGTTCTTAGCTTTAAACTAACGTTGAGAGCCTCGGGTATCCCTGCTTTTTCTTGGATGTACTATTTACTGTCTGGCCAGAAGTAATTGTATCGAATTGAACTTGGCTTAATTGCAAAGCAGACCACCGAGGACATATGATAAGTCTAGGTGCTTTCCCTTCCATATACTTTGGTGATAAAACACCCGACGCTGCACACAGAATGTGTTCCCTCTTCG
>NZ_JBFRSX010000070.1:0-22020 GCF_041473835.1 Vibrio sp. 10N.222.55.A1
CGCGATGAACCTTTTTTTTAGCCCAACTTTCTGCTCTTAAACCTTATCGACTGTATCCGCCCCATGAACCCACGGGACGATATTGTTAATACGTGAGCGCCGCAATCACACTGTTAGCGCTAAGGAACCTTTGAAACCGTCATCAAAGCTCACTCATAATAAGCTATTATTTACAGTAGATTTCGGTTAATTTTCCAAAGGCCATTATGAAAAACAAACTGAGTTTAGCAATTCAAGCATACTGCAACTGGATTGATTCAAACATTATTGAAATTGCTTATGTCGGTTCCATTCTAGTTGTGATTCTAACGCTCATCATCAATCTTATTTAGGCTTCCATTTCCTAAATATTAGTTTCCTTTACTCATTACCGAGCTTTTCTAAAAGCCTCAGAGTTAAATCAATCACCTCATGGATTTGGAGTTTTACGCCTTCAAATAGCTGCGTGAGCGGATCTATTTTTGAGGTTGCAGCTTCAACAATGACTGATTTACCTCAACGATAAACTGATAACCTCTCATTCAATGAATCCTATCTTTTTAACCATTGCCTTGTTCGTTTGTAGGGGCCCGTCCTCTATACACGACTATTGGTTACGCTTGAATGAGGATACTATTGAATTAGAATGCCCCTCAAACATATATCGCCTTGGTTATTGAGAAACAAACAGAATGAAACAAACAAATCATATCGAACAATGCCAGCAAGAAATTTTGAGCTTTTCGGACCGATTACATCAATCTGGTTGTGCGCCTTACTCGGTAGCTCAATACACTCAAGCTTATGCAAAACGCCAGAACATTGATGTCTCTATTGATGTGACCCCGACAAAAGTCATCACTATTTTTGAGCAACCCACGCAAAAAGTCGTGATGGAAAACAAAAAACCACCCTCGGTTAACTTACGTGATTTAGTCGCAACGCTTAAAGGGTTTTCGACTCATTCCCATTACGAAGGTTCAGAAACCTACTCGAATCGTACCTTGTGCTTTGCCAATTTATTGCTTCCGCCATGTTATTTAATGTTAGTTGGCAGTACTTATCTGGCGGTCGGTTTATCCATTATTCTGGGCGCTATAGCCTGGCTAGCACAAATTTTCCTGACTGGGCCAAGAAGCATTCTTGTCGAGTTCTTTGTCGCCTT
This sequence comes from Vibrio sp. 10N.222.55.A1, assembly GCF_041473835.1. Classification (NCBI taxonomy): domain Bacteria; kingdom Pseudomonadati; phylum Pseudomonadota; class Gammaproteobacteria; order Vibrionales; family Vibrionaceae; genus Vibrio; species Vibrio sp. 10N.222.55.A1. Next base: position 1,145 of record NZ_JBFRSX010000070.1, read on the forward strand.
AGTAGCCAGTTTTTTAACCGGTATGATAGCGGCACAGGTTCCCGGCTTACCAACATTGGCACTGTGCATTTCTTCCATTGTCCTTTTTATTCCTGGGTTAACCGTCACCAACGGCTTAGCCAGTCTTGCTCTCAATGACTTTCGGTCAGGTATCGAACTGCTTGCACAAAGCACACTCATAGTAATGAAAATATTCATCGGCATTGTTATGGGGTTAGGCTTAGCCAACATAATCAATCAACCATTATCGGTACCGGTATTTATTGATGAAATCCCATTCGTTCTTCATGTCACCGCACTGATCGGGATTTCTGTCGCTATTGGCCTTATTTTCAACGCAAGTATGACAGAAATTCTCTTAGGCCTTCCTGTCGCGGCAATTGGCATGTGGGGGCCACATTGGTTTACTTCCGATTGGGTTGTAGGTACATGGGTAAGCACAATACTCATTACGCTTTACGGGTTGGGGATGGGAAAATTGCGTCACGTTCCACCACTCATATACATTATTCAAGGGATCATCATTCTTGTCCCCGGTAGTCGAATCATTGTCGGAGCAAGTGAGTCCTTCTTTGCGACCTCCATTTTACCCATTCCGAATATTGGTCTGTCCGCCTTGCTGATGTTTGGCGCGATTATGGCGGGACAAATCATGGTTTATTCTATATTTAGTCGTCATTTTGATTCCATCATTGAGGACTAACCATCGAGCTAACAATCGCTGATCAACACGCCCCAATAACCCACGATTGAGTCTTTATCTGCTTTTTGACGTTAACCGATTCTGAGAAGGTACTGATGAACAGAGTCTCGAAAATCGATAAGACTATTTTGTTTCAGATGGCGAGGGGAATGAGCAATATGGATTTGGAAAAACCGAATAGAATCGAAATTAGCCAATAATTCAATAAGATAAGGATGCTTAGGATGAGTCAATGCAAAGTAGGCAGAGGTAAGCTAGGTATAGGCAAGCGCTAGGTTGATAGGCTTGCCATCTACTCCATTTCCGTTCTAACTACGCCACCAGTGCGTTCAGTTTTTTACGCATACTCTCTTTATCAAGGCCACCTTTAGGTCCAATGAAGACTAACCGTGACGAACGAGATTCATCATCTTCCCATGCATCTCCAACCGTCACATTGGCTCGCTGGCCCGTGCACTGAAATACACAGCGATGATCAGGACGATCGGTTAAATTTAAAATACCTTTCATGCGATAAGCATCAATTGAAAACTGTTGCAGTAGAGGATACAAACTTTGTAGATTAAGCGGTTGATCAGTTTCAAAGCTGAATGTTTCGAAATCATGGTTCACGTGATGACAGTGCTCATCATGACAATCATGGTGCTGGCATTCCTTTTGATCAGCCGCTATTTTGTTAGTGACAAAGCGCGTACTTTCAGGGGCATCAAATAAGATAGGTAAATCCACTTCGCCGAATGAAATATCAATCAATTTAGCAAACGGAGCTTGTACTCGGCACCATGCTTTGACTTGCTCTAGTTTATCAGCATCGACTAGGTCAACTTTATTAACCAGAACAATGTCAGCCACTTGAATTTGCTGCTTCGACAACGTCTCCATTGGGCCTTCTAGCCCTAAAATGTTTTCCGCATCGATCGTCGTCACGATTGCATTTAAAGGTGCGTGTGCTTGCAGTTCCGGATCTTCAAATTGAAGTGCCACTTCTTTGGGTTCTGCGATACCTGAAGTTTCAACAATAATATGGTCTGGGCGTTCCTCTAATGCGAGTAAACGCATTACCGAAACGACTAGTCCTTCTGCAAGGTTACAACAGATACAGCCATTCTCTAGGCTGATCATATTTTCACTTTCAGATTTAACTAACTCCGCATCAACATTGATTGATCCAAAATCATTGACGATCACAGCCATGCGCATTCCATTTGCATTGGTTAATATATGGTTTAGTAGGGTCGTTTTCCCTGCTCCTAAAAATCCGGCTAAAATTGTTACTGGAATAGGCTTCTTGCTCATAGCATGCTCTCTTTCGATTTTCGTTGTCTATATTTACTCGGTAAGCAATAAAAAAGGTTGAGCTAATGCCCAACCTTTTAAGTCAGGATAACTTAGCCAGTAACTTTGTTGCGAACCGCTTCACCTGGGTTTGAATCTAACAACATTTCACCAGCTTCAATGATAGGTGTCCCGTTTACAAGTACGTATTTCATGCCTGTAGAAAGGGCATTTGGTTTATCAAATGTTGCAACGGCCTTTACTTCATCAAGTTTGAAAATAGCTAAATCAGCATCTTTACCTACTTGAATACGACCTTTATTTGCCATTTGTGGCACAGCATCCTCAAGAATACGACATGCGTTTAAGCTAGTTCTTTCCATCGCTTCTACTAGTGTTACCGCTTTGTATTCCTCGACATATTTTTCAATAAAACGAGAGAAACAAGCAAGTGAGCGAGGGTGAGCTATTGCGTTGCTTGGAAGTGGCCATACATCACCTTCAATTAATACGCCTTTATCATCCATCCAAGGCATTGCATCTGAAGCGATAGCTGCACCTGGGAACAATACTGAACGGTCCATTTTAGCGCGATCTTCTTTGTTCTCATCGGGTTTTAAGAAGTGCATGACAACCACGGTACCGGGCGCTGATGCTTGTAGTTCAGTGACTTTTTCTTGGTTTAGTGCTTTACCATTCGCTTCCATGTAGCTAGCGCTTGGTACACCCCAACGTTGTAACCAATCGTCACCACGGAAAACTTCTGCGCCAATAACGGAAGAGCCAGCACCATAAGGATAAGCTTCAGTAGTAACGGCTAAACCTTGATCAATGGCGGATTGAACTAAATCGGCACAATCTTCGATATCTTGTACTGACGTGCTGTTGAGGTGACAAATGTGCATGTGTGCACCCGTTGTCGCCGACAGGCTAATGAGTTCTTGGTATGCTTCAAAGCTTGATTGTGGCTCTGCGCTGTTTAGGTAACGAACGTGAGTGTAGGTTGGTACTTCATAGCGTTTTGCTAGTTTAGCAAGATCATAGTACTCTTTGTGGCCATAACCTGGTGCGTAACCCGCGTTAATACCAATGCCTAAGCCCCCCTCTTTAAGACCTTGCTCAACCGAGCCCAGAATTTGTTTTAATTCATCTGGGGTTGCTAGGGTATTTTGCCAATTGTTTTTAGAAAAAGCTTTCTGGAACCAAACAATCGTACCATCAGGAGCTGGCATCGTAGGTTCTTTTGCTTGAATACGAGCGTAAGTCCATGCTACAGAAGCGCCGTAATTAATCGGGCGACCTTCAGCAGCAGTAATATCGTAGTACGTTCCGATTGGGAATAGACCAGATTCCATCTCAAGAGCGGTGGTTACGCCATCGAATGCTTGAGCACGGGCAGCAGGAAGTTGTTGTCCGTGAGCGTGCATATCGATAAAGCCAGGTGCAACCACGAGACCTTCAGCATCGATGATTGTTTTGCCTTGCAGCTTTTTGTCTGAGATTGCAGCAATACGCTTACCTTTAATACCGACGTGACGAATTGCGTCGAGTCCAGTTTCAGGATCAACAACACGGCCATTTTCGATAACGATATCAAATGGCCCTTTCTCGTTAGGCATCAGTTTGATGTTTTGGCCAACCAGTTTTTCAGGGGCTGCATGTAAAACAGAGGCAAAAGGCAGTGCCGCAGCCCCAACCGCTAACTTAGTCAAAGTCGAACGTTTATCTGTATCGACACCATCAAGTAATACTTGCGTAGCGTCCAATTCATTTGGGTCGTAATTTTTCATATTGATACCTGTTATGTTTGTTGTAAAAGAATATTAGTTCATGATTGCTATGAAAACTATGCTGCATGTAGAAAAATCAATCGATTGACTAACACCCACCTTTCCATCATTAGAATCCACTGCCAACCGTTATATAAAACGCGCTGTCAACGTCACTAAAAGCGAGGTCTACCCCCATGTGTAACCCATATCGGCAAGCTATCTGATAGCGAAATCCAGCACCATACGCATCGACACTTTCATCGTCTGACAGACTGCCCTCTACTGTCGCTTTACCCAGGCCATAAAACGCAGAAACGGTCCAACGATTATCAATCGCATTATCGTATTCCGCGACAACACCCAGCCCAGAGGTCACCGAGCTTTCGCCCATAAAATATTGAATAACGCCATTGATAGCGTTATTCACATCTTCATTACTGGTCTCAAACTCTACCGAGCTCTGGCCAATAATATGTTTCACACCCAGCATCAATGGTGTGTTTGCCACTCGAAACTGGAGCTGCTGAAGCGCAGCGACTCCCGAGTTTTTTGTGCCGAATTGAATCGTTTTGTTGTACGACGCACCTATACTGAACTCTTTGAAAATATCGAGGTTCGCCTTTCCAGCGCCAACGCCACCCGTATATCGAATGGTATCTTTTAGCCACGACGGTATCACCGTTAATGTCGGTATCAGAACCTGCGCCATATTCAAAGTCCCCACCATGAATAAAGACATACACGGGTAATGACTCTGAACCATTGATCTCCGAAGGACGCCAAATATTAAGATTCAAGCAATCTTCAGATTGCTCTTGCTGGGTTATTTTAAGCTGTGGGCACACGGCGCCAAATTGTGTCGCATCTATAGCGCTATCAGCATTGTGTTCTAATTGACGGAGTGACTGTGCTGAAAACGTTGTTGATCGGCGTAAGTGATTCCTTTAAACGCTTCAATGGATACGCGTTGCTCGTCACCTGCTAAGGTATTGATCACAACAGACTCTCTATTTGCGAAAAGAGTCGCGTCCCCGATGGATACTGAAACCTGCTCTGTTGGTAATGTCTGAAGCGGTTCTGGCTTAATAGGACGTGAGCTGGTTTCATCACTACCCCACGCAGAAAGAGCAACAGTGATAGCGATAACCAGATGCGTTAAATTCATGGTTGTACCCATAAATGTGTTCGGCCATCTGACCTGATATTGGTATCATCAAACCTGAGAATCCCTATGCTCAGCCATGCTCATTTCTGGAGTATTTGAAGTATTTTTTCTTTATGGTGCGATATTAATTCACTCTTTAAATTTGAATAAATCGCTTATGCAGGACGTGATCCTACATATATTCACTACCGTGAGTGGATGTCGCTTTTTATTTATCACAAAGACTTCTTGTTGTACCTTCTTTGGCTGACTATCTAGGGTTGATAAAATTTCAACGGGTTCTTGAAACAGCTCTATAGGGGGTTGCTGTGACTCTCCTTCTGAAGCTTCAAACTCATCAAAGAACCCAAATATGTTATTAGAGTCCGATGGCATAGTTAGCACCAAACGTAAGTTTCGAGGCCAAAGCCAATATTGTTGAGGTCTGTTTTGACTTGACCCGAAGAGGTCCAAGGTAGAAGTGCGTCGATATCAGGCTCTGCTTTCGCGAGCTCTTTCATGCACTTGACCATGTAGTCTTAGAGGATAAGACCGTTGGCTTTTGCAGTCTCGACGATACTGTAAAGCATCGCGCTCGCCTCAGCACCGTTTGTGTGTTGGAGAATAGCCAATTTTCCCTGCCAATAACCAGCGGTTTAATTGCGCGTTCAGCGCGATTATTATCGATAGATAAGTGACCATCGTCGATATAACGAATGAGTTTAGGCCATTGCCCGAGCTAGTACTTTATTGCTTTGCCTAGTGGGCTAGAGCCTATCACCTTCTGGGTTGTCATCCATTGGTAAAGCTCATCCAGTATCGGCTTGGCATACGCTTAACGCTCTGCTTTGCGTTCTTCGGCAGGCGCACCTTTTAAGCGTGATTCTATCCCGTAGAGCTTTTGGGGTTTAGCCAGCACTTTATCAGCCTTGCCCGATTTACCTTCCCCTTGAAGCTTCTTCGCGTCCATGAACTTGCGTTAAGCACCCCACATTAGTGACGTGATGCAGACCATGATAAGCCGTGTAGCCATCGGTTTGTAGATAACCGTTGTAGTCACCTAAAAAGTCCACGGGGCACACCCTCGCGCGACTGTTTTGATAGTCGTACAAGGCGATTTTTTCACATTCGGCAGTGCCGCTTCGGGCGAGTCAGCGCCTGAGCAGTAAAGCCACATATAACACTGCTTCTCTTCTTTGAGCACATTGAGCGGCGTTTCATCCGCCTGAACCACCACTTGTTGAAGTAGGTTCTCCTTCAAGGCCACATACAGCGGGGCGAACTTCTCGCTGACTTGGATAACCCACCTTGCCATGGTGGCGCGTGATAGCTCGATACCCGACTGGGTAAACAGCGATCATCAATCAATGCATTGGGTGCTAACTCTTGTCCTCCACCCGCTAAGCGACCATTACAAAAAGCACCCACAAGGATCTCGCCGGTAAAGCTGCCTTTGTCTATGGGCAACGTGCCACTGTAGGGCTTAAAGCCAAGTGCTTTCACCACACCTGTTAGTGTATACGCACCGCCACCGAGAAAATCTTTAAGCTCGACTGGCGTTTCAGCTGTGACTTCAGCACCAAAACCCGCCGCAGCGACATTCATAAAATAGCGGTCATTCGCACGCACGCTATCCACCGCAAACGCCTTGCCTTCCAGCGCTAGTTCAAAAGCACCCGAAATATCGTTAGGTATTCCCGTTGCGGTAGCAAAATCATTCGCAGTGCCCATTGGGACAAGCGCCAGTTGTGGTCTTTCACTGGCACGGAACAGGTTGAGCGCGTTAACGGCTTCATTCACCGTTCCATCGCCACCGACAACAATCAGACGCTTAACACCATCGCATATTGCCTCGCTTACCAAACGAAACATGTCCGACGATTCCCAAGTCACTCTAACTTGCAGGTCAATATCATTGTCCCTCGCCGCAAAGATGGCTTGCCTTAATTCCGGGATATTGGCTTTCTTTCCGTTTAAAATCACGCGAATGCTGTCCATGGCTATGTCCTTGTATAGGCTAACTTGATAACTCTTTTGCTGCCGCTTTGATCTTAGCTCGTAACCACTTATGGCTTGGTTCATTAGTACGGCTTGGATGCCAAATCATACACATATCGAGGTCTTCCAACTCGAAGGGCAATGGCAGTGTTTTTACCGCGTACTTTTCAGCAAAACAATGCACTGATGAAATAGGCATTACTCCGATGTACTCAGAGCCTTCGATAACAGGAAGCATCTCTACAACGCCCGCTGCGCGATACACGATTCTACGTTTCTCAAGGTCACTATAGTGCTCAGAGCTTAATAAGCTTTTGCGCGCATGCCACCTAGAGACCACCACATGCTCGAGTGCTAAGAACTGTTCCATATCGATGGTATCGCCAACCGTAGGATGATCACTACTACACACCACCACCAGCTCTTCTGTAGAAATCACCTCGTGCTTAAGCATGGTTCTTCCTTTAGGCGTCATATCAACAATCACGTCGTGTCTTTGCAGCCTTAAATCAGACTCATAGTCTTCGGTAAACAGAGGATGAACCTCTAACGCGATACCTGGTGCGACTTGGCTGATTAACCGCATGACTTTTGGCATCATTTCGTAGCTCGCCGCCGAGACGCAGGCAATGGAAAACACGCGGCCTGAGGTTTTAGGATCGAAGTCTCTTGATGCGGATAAGGTAGAAGTAAAGTTTTTAAGTGCAGCGGCCATTGCAGGATAGATATCAATAGCGAATGTGGTTGGCTCTACGCCTGATGTGGTGCGATGAAACAGTGGCTCATCATAGATATCTCTCAACCTTGCAAGTGCTTTACTCACTGCTGGTTGGCTTATATCCATGCGATTAGCAGCTCTAGATAAGTTCTGCTCTTCATAGATAGCAACAAATATAGGAATTAGATTTAGTTCGGTACTTTTCATACAGTTCCATATTAAAGAAGCAGGTTCCCCATAGTAGAGAACCTGCCGATTATGTTCGATGCGAATAACTAAAGTTTGCTACTTAGTTCTATCTTTTAAGTTTGGCAAGGCTTTAGGGATTTTCAAGCGAGCGGCAATTGAACGAGATTGACTCTGGCTTGATTTCTCGTTGGGCAAGTTACGTAACCCTTTCCATAAACGAGTGAATACGTTTTTATCTTCACATCCTTGTTGAAGGGCTTCGCTATCCTCTAGCCAACGCTTTTGCCCATTTGATTTACCATTTTTCGCTTTATCATGTTGCGCTTTATTCAGTTCTAACTGAGAGGTTTCGTTTCGCAATTGACGGTAGATAAAGGTTCTTAATGCAGCCCAATTACCTTGCTTGAGTAAACGACGTAATACCAACCAACTTGGTATTGGACGATTTGCGTAGTAACGCTTAACGGAAATAATCAACGCAATGCAGACTAATAACGCCAAACCAACAGTAATAAACACCGACATGTAGGCTTTGATGAAAGATTGGACTGTGTGTTTGGCTTCAAACACTTCTCCTTTTATCACCACGTTTTCAAGGCGTTGATTTTTGCTGTCCCACCACTGAAATGAAAACTCTGGCAGCGTAAACTCACCACCCTGCTGAATCACATATACAGTCTGTTCAACTCGGCTTGAGCGATAATCACCACGTTCTTGAGTGTCATCCAAACGGTTGGGCTGTGGGTAAGCTTGGAACTGCTTAGTGGACTTATTGGTTAGCACATCTGGCAGCAACACAGAAAAGCTGTCTTTTGCCTTAATCGTGATAGTTCGAGTAATAGCATCGCCAACTTTTAGCTCTTCACTTGAGCGTTGCCATTGCTGCTCTATATCTACTTCTGTCGCAGAAAACCAAGGCGTTTCATTATCGAGTAAACCTGAAGGCAACGAAGCTTCAAACTTAATCGGCTGCGTGTAAAGCGTACCGCCCACGTTTGAACCATCAGGAGCAGAAACTTGGATACGAACCGGTACGGTTGGAATAACAAACTCACCGGAAGTCATCGGATAAAGCGTCACTTCCCAACGCTGACGTGACCATGTAGTACCACCGACTCTTTCTGTGTAGTTCGTCGCGAGTTGGTTACGCTGCTTAGCGATAACGTTAGGGATTTCGATACTGCCGATTCGAGTGCCGCCCGTTAACCAGCGCGGTGTCGCCACCTCAATGTTCAGAATGACCTGCTCATTTACGCTGACTTTGCCCGGCGTTATTTTGTAGCCTGACTTGGGTTTCTCGCCAATCCAAGCGATAAGCTCAACGTCACCACTTTTTTGCAGATCGAAGATATCGGCAGCAGAAGCAACAGCAGGAAAAAACCAACTCAACATAAGAGTCATCGACAACAACCACGTGCGGGCTGTGAATCGCGCTCGCTTTGATTGAATCGCTTCAAGAGCTAAATCATATCGACTCATTGCGTTTGCTCCTGTTTTGACGCTTGTTCGATGGAAGGCGCAGGATCTCTTAACTGAATTTGGAATTTGGATTTCAAGAAGAACTTAGGATCGGCTTCTACTCGCTTTAACCACTTGTCGGCAAGCTCTTGGCTGCCCAAAATCTCATTCGCGTTAAGTGTTTCCTTAAGCATCAATTCCGCTACCGTTTCTTCTTCAGCGCCATCACCCGTTCGCGGCTGATCGTCTTCGAGTTCTAAAGATTCTTCAGGGCCATCTGTGGTTCCAGACTGGCTTTCACTGGTTCGGTTTACCTCTTCGACAATTCCACTAAGCACAGCAAGATTGTTCTCCACATCCGTTCTTAGTTCTGGTGACAGATCCTCTTTCTCACTTAATGATTTCAAGAGGTCTCGTGCGGCAAGGTATTCACGCTGCCTAGCTAACGCACTCGCTGCATTGTACAAACCAAGGTCAGTTTTGGTTTGCAAAAACGCACTGTGAGCGAGCTTAAAATCACGAGCATAGTAATAAGCCGCGCCCTTTCGCATTGGGTCAGTAAAATGTTTGGCAGCTTGAAGATATTCTTTCTGATTCAACAGGCGTTGACCTTGCTGATCGGGCGTTAACCATAAGTCCCACCACCATTGAGCTGTTTTGTCCCAAGTAGTAACCGACTCCACCACAACTGGTTTCTCAGCGGTTAAGTTGACTGTTTTCGCCAAAGTGTCTGGTGAATACATGCTGCTTGTGATCATCAAACCAACGACACACCACTGCACCAACCACCCTTTTCTGAACCATAGCAACATAATGAAAGCCATTGGAATAAGCAGTCCATAGCCCATGTCTTTCCAAGGCATTGAAGATTCGCCGTTGAGCTGCATGTTTCTTTCAACCGCTCTGTTCAGTTGTTGGATATCCGAATCATCAACGGTCACTTCAATCACTCGTCCACCCGTCTTACTCGCTAAGTTACGCAGTGAATCTAGGTCGACAGGGTTATCGCTCACCACATCGCTATTTCCGGCAGCCAAAATCAGCAGCTGATATGGGTTTTCGTTAAAGAAAGTTTCAAAAGCTCGTGTGGTACTTGGATTCACACCATCTGATACCAACAACACTGACGAACCTAACTCACCAGACAATTGCTGATTGATGAGCGGCAACGCTTCCTCTGCTGACTTACCTGAAACAGGCATGATATCGGGTGTGATAGCCGCTAGAAACGGTTCAAACACCTTGCTGTCTTGCGTGACGGGCATCGCCACGTGTGCGCTGCCTGCATAAACCACTAAGCCCGTATTACCGCCTTTGCGAGCTGCCAATAAGTCTCTAATTTTCTGCTTAGATCGTTCCAAGCGACTTGGAGGCAAATCTTTAGCAAGCATAGATTCACTATTATCAAGCACAACCAACATCGACGCTTTGTCTTCACCAAAAGGCGAAGCCTCACGCTGCCATGTTGGGCCAGAACAGATAATGATGGCGATAGTCACAATCACCACCAATAGCTTCAACGGCAGTTGCTTGCGCCAGCCTGTTTCGCCAATCGTCAATGCATCACGTAAATGTGTAGGTAAAATGTCTTTCCACGTTGGTTTGGTCTCTTCTCTCCAACGAACCCATAACAGGAAGAACATCGGAATAAAGGCCAACAACCACAAAGGTCGGATAAAATGAAACTGGGTAAAGAACTGTTGTATCGTGAGAGAATCAGGCATCACTCTCTCCTTTCAAATTCTTAGCCGAAGAAGCGAGCAGCGATCTTCGGCGTATCGTTGCTAAGCTGAATGCGGTCAAATACATCACTACAACAATCGCCATCAAATAGTGGTGCAGCCCCTGTTTAGGGCGATAAGTGGTACTTTCATATAACTGAGGTTCAAGCTCACCAATCTGAGCATAGGCTTTGGTCAGTTCGTCGCGGTTAAGTGCTTCAAAGGCTTCGCCACCTGACTCTTGAGCGACACGCTTGATGGTTTCCATATCCAGAGCAACCTCTCCAACGGTTTGCGGATCGCCCATCGCAATAACGTGAATTCGAACGCCTTTAGCCTTGGCGACTTTTGCGGCATCGATAGGCTCAACAAAACTTCCTGTATCATTACCGTCTGTTAATACGATCACGACTTTCTCTTTTTCGTTGGTGTCGACGTTTGAATCTTGAACGGCAGCACTTTGCTTTTCACTTTGTTCAAACACCTTGATCGCCAAGCCAATTGCATCGCCCAAGTGCGTACTTTGCCCTGCCATCGCGACATCGGTTTGATTAAGCAGTTCAAGCCATACATCTTGGTCCGCGGTAAATGGAGTTTGTACAAACGCTGCATCACCAAACAAGATCAAACCGAGTCGGTCACCTTTTCTGGTTTTCGCAAAATCAGCCAGCACCTCTTTGGTCGCATCTAAACGAGAGATTTTATCGCCTTGTTTAGAAGTGAAATCTTGCTCCGCCATTGAGCCAGACAAATCGACCACCACCATCACATCACGACCCAATTGTTCGCGAACCTGTGGCTCACCAAGAATGGTTGGTTTCGCTAACGCACACACGACCAATACCCAAGTAATAATGAGCGTGGTTCGTTGCCACCAGCTTGGAGTTAACTGGCTTGCACCTTCTGACGGTGCTTCCCCAATCGCTTCTACCAATTCTCGAAAAAATGGCACCTTAATCGCCATTTGCTTAGTTCGATAAGCTGGCACCGCAAAGTAGACCAACAACGGTAAAGGCAGCGCAATAAACCACAGCGGATGCGCAAATTCAAAACTGGCAGATAAAACATCAAACATTGTCTTGCCCCTCAACCGTTACCTGTACATTCGGCTTGTGAAGTTTTAGCCACATCATCGCGGTTTGAATTACCTCTAAACGCTGTTCAAAGCTCAAACGCGCATTAGAGTCAATTAGGCTTTGCATCCATAATTCCGAAACTTCATCGGCAAAGAACGCATTGCTGTTTTCACTTGTGTTAGCGCTACCAGGCAGATAAGCGTTTAGACGGTTTACATAGGCTTGTCCAAACAGCTTTGCATTACTACTGTCTAGGTAACGAAGTACCACTTTCAGTACTTTGAAGGTTCGTTCTGTTGAATTTTTGTCTCGTGCATCCAATACCATGAGCTCTTGAAGCGCTTCTTTGCGATAACGGTTATTCCACCATTTCTGCGCTAAACGATAAGCCAGATAGATAGCGACCAATAACAGAATAACGCCAAGGATCTTCCACCCGATCGTTTGAGGAGCCCAACTCACACTGTCAGGAATCGCTACATCGTGTAGTTCGCGGAGGATATAAGTACTTGGGGGAGTATGTTCAACAGCCATTTAGCGCCCTCCCACTAGCTTCTGCAGCTGTGATATGTGATTGCCCGACGTGTCTAATTCTATATAAGGGAGGTTTTTCATCGCCATCAATTTAGCAAGGGACAGTTTCTGAAGTGCCGCTTTTTGGGCAAGGCTTTCACTTGCGAGGTTAACCTTAGATTGGCTATCCAGATTAAGTTGAAAGCGACCATCACCCACCACCCAGTTTGCGCTTGCCAGATCTTGAGGCAATGACTGTTCTAATGAATCGGTGACCATAATGGCCAAGATATCGTTGTGTTGCTGTAACTGCTTTAGTCGATCGAGATGTTGTTCTCGGCAGTCTCGCCAGTCACTAATGAATATCAAGGTTGATTGCTTGAGTCTCATTCGTTTGATCAGTTCAATCCACTGGCTAAAACCAACATTATCGCCATCACTTACATTGACGCCTAAGCTTTGATTGGCTTTGGTAAGATGTTTTAGCTGAGCCAACAAATCAGATTGAGAACGTTGAGCTTTGGTATGAAACAGTTTTTGGTGCGAGGCCAAAACGAAGCCGACACGATCACCATCTTTCAGCACTCGCCATCCACACAATGCCGCCACTTCGGCAGCCACAACAGATTTCATGGTGTTTTGAGACGCAAAGAACATCGAACTGCGCTGATCGACACAGATCATCACATTACGGTCTTTCTCTTCGGTATAGCTACGAACATGAGGCTTACCCGTTCGCATCGTAACTTTCCAATCGAGATTACGGATATCATCACCCAATTGGTAATGACGTAATTCTTCGAAGTTCAAACCACGACCACGGAACAAAGAGTTATGTCTGCCCGAAAGTACGCTGCCCGCTTTTAAATGAGGTAACAGTGAAAACGACTCAGCTTGAGCCTGAATTCGCACTAACCTTGAATAATCACAATACAGTCGTGGATCAAGGCCTTGCGATTTGGGAGCTTGTGTTGGCTTCGCCATGACGCCCCCTAGTTATCCAATCTCAACATTATCGAGCAGTTCTTCAACCACTCTTTGATGGTCAACACCATCGGCCAATGCGTCGTAAGACAACGAGAATCGGTGACCTAATACGGTTGGTAACATGGCACGCACATCGTCCAACGTGACATGGTCACGTCCTTGCAACCATGCATAAGCGCGAGCACATTTATCCAACGCGATGGAAGCACGCGGACTTGAACCAATCTCAATCCATTTAGACAAGTTTGATTCTGGGTAACGCTCTGGCTTACGAGTTGCCATCACCAAGGCCACAATGTAGTTCTCAACTAAATCAGAAACGGCAATGTCTGGAAGTTGGCGCCGAGCTTCAAGTACCAACTCAGGTTCAATATGTTGTGGCGTGACTAATTCTGAACTGGTCTCGCTACCGAGTTCCTCACTGCGCACAAGTCGAATGATGTCGCGTTCAGCTTCATCTTCTGGATAGTCGACTGTCACTTTCATAATGAAACGGTCCATTTGTGCTTCAGGCAGTGGATACGTACCTTCTTGCTCAACTGGGTTTTGTGTGGCTAGCACCATGAACAAATCTGGCAGGATGTGAGTTTGACCACCCACCGTAATCGTCCCTTCCGCCATCGCTTCAAGCAGAGCAGCCTGTACTTTTGCAGGCGCGCGGTTCACTTCATCGGCTAATACAATGCTGTTGAAAATAGGACCCGGTTGGAAATGCAACTGAGGCTTTCCATCAAGCTCTTGATACACCTCCGTGCCCGTCACATCAGATGGCAGCAGGTCTGGCGTAAATTGAATTCGACCAAAACTGGTGTTCAGTAGATTCGCCAGCGATTTTACTGAGCGAGTTTTCGCTGTACCGGGAAGTCCCTCTAAAAGCACATGGCCATTAGTCAATAACCCTATCACCAGAGCCCGAACGACGTGGCTCTGACCGATAACACTTTTCTCTGTTTGTTCAATCAGTTGGTTTATTGCTTGTTGCGCATGGTTCATAGGTCTTCCCTTAATTCAATCTGGCTGCGTACATCCTACTCACAAGCTCCATAACTATTAGTTATAAACGCGATAATTGGTTACAAGCGGAATAAGCAGCAAGCTCGATAGCCAAGCTCACCTCATCGCTTTATTTAAACCTAGCTTTCAATTGGTTAATGGCTTCCGGCGGTGCCACTTTGCTCAATGATGAAATACATTGCTCAAACGCCTTTGGTACGCCCGGTATATGACTGTTTCGCGCCAACACTTCACACTGGGCATACAGGTGCTGTGGGTTGCGGCTAAATTGGTAAGCCTTATGCAGTGATTGACTTGCCGCAAGCACATCCGATTTTTCCAAAGCCAATCCGTACACATACCAATATTGAGGGTCGGTTTGCGCAGTTTCAGCGGCTTGTTTAAGGTAGTCCGTTGCTTGTTCGTAATCTTTCACACGAAGCAGAGACAATCCTGTGCTGTATGGCAAAACACTCGATTTAGGCTGAGCTTCAATACCTTGCTTCAAGGTCGACAACGCTTTTGCCTCGTTACCTTGCGCTCGATACAAATCCGCTAAATTGGCGTAGCTGTTTTCGAAATAAGGCTCAATCTCGATAGCGCCTAGATAAAACTCAATCGCTTTGTCGTGCTGGCCTAAATCTCGGTAAACGTTGCCTAGGTTAGTACGTCCAAATCCTCTGTCGGCATTAAATTGCTGTATTTCAATGTACTCTTCTAATGCAGGCTTGATTTGGTCTTTCTGCAGAGGGTTCATTTCTCCCCAATAACGCACTAATGCGCCTGCGGTTTCTGAACGAATCGACAATACAGGGTCTTTCAGTAGCGGCTCTAGAATTTGCCAACGGTCAGTGAATGGGAAACCAGACGAGCCTTGTACCACACCCAAACGGATCATTTCATCATCATGTTTCACCGCTCTTGCCAGCGAAATAAGCGTATTCTTACCCGTATTACCGCCCAAACGTTCTAAGCTCGATGCACGAATGATATTGCTTAAGCTAGAGTCCTGAGCCGAGTATGCCAACGCATCCTCTGCACCTCTGTGCCCTATCGAGTCAGCATAAAAGGCAACGGCAAAGTGCTGCTGATTACGATACTTAGAATCTGGGAACCACTCACCGATTTGCTTATCTGCCCACTGGTCGGTTTGATCTGCATGACAGCTAGTGCACACGTTCGGCGTTTTAATGTGTTGGCTAATATCAGGACGTGGGATATGCCAACTGTGGTCACGCCTTGGGTCGACCTCCATGTAAGTCGTCTCTGGCATGTGACAAGTCGTGCATTGTGAAGCTTCAGTATTCGCTTCGTGGAATGTGTGCTTTTCAGGCGTGTATTCTGATGCAATATGACATTGGCTACACACGGCTTCTTCCGCAATTTTTAGTTCAGCGGTATGAGGATCGTGGCAGTTAGTACATGTGACGCCTTTTTCAGCCATCACGGATTGAAGGAAAGATCCGTAAACGTAATCTTCATCGTAGATTTGACCATCGTTGTGGTAAAGCTCTGGGGTAATCAAGCTCAAGCGATACTTATCAAAGAAAGACCCGTTAACGTGATCACCCGTTTCATTTAACTGAGTACGACGGCTGTGGCATTGAGCACAGGTTTGAACTTGATTGGTATGGATGATGTCTTTTGGTTGCAGGGTTGAATTACCCTCTTGATAGATCCACTCTTTGACCGACTTCGACAAGTCGCGGTCAAAACCATAATGCGCCGAGACTGGAGCATCCTTTCCACCGTTAGCTTTTGCTAGCTGAGCCTTTTCAACGTGCTCACTCGCAGGGCCATGACACGCTTCACAACCGACATTAATCTCAGACCAAGTAGTGTTGTAGGTATTACTCGCGCTGTCGTAGTTTTTCTCTAGGTTCGTTGAATGGCAATCAGCACACATGAAGTTCCAGTTTTGACCGCTATTGGTCCAGTAGAATTCATCGGTGTTGGTGGTATCAGGATAGAGGTGAAACCAGCGTTGACCGCCTTCGCCCTCAGTGCGAGAATCCCAAGCGAAAGGAATCAACTGTACACGGCCGTCTTCAAATTCAACCATGTATTGTTGTAGTGGTTCAAAGGCAAAGGTATAGCTGATTTTGTAATCTTTAAAGTGGCCGTCTTGCCCTTCAATATTGACCCAGAACTCTTCGCCCTTGCGGAAAAATCGGTTGGGTTTTCCGTCATGAGTGACCGTTTGATCGTTGAAATCACCTAATACAGATTCGTCTGTAGCGTGCTTCATCGCCATATCATGATGAGAGCCCTCCCACGCTTCGACTTCTGCACTATGACAATCAACACATGCTTCCGAACCGACATAGCTGGCTTTAGAACCGATAGGTAAAGCGTCAGAGCTAACGGGTGACGCTACAGAGTTGGCCTTTGAAATATCAGAGTTGATATTAGGATCTTGCTCGTTGGCATAGGCGTTCAGACTGAACAGCGACAACATCAGTGAAGACAAGATTGCGGATAATACTGCGACTCGCTGGTGTTTCAATCCGTTTACCAGTGAGCACAACCATGCAGACATAACATTCCTTGTTTTTATACATCCTTATGCTTAATAAGGTAGACGTAAAAACAACGAATTTACAATTATTTAGTGGCAATGAGCTCGATTGTTGTGATTCGTATTCACGACCGGGATTTACTCATCGATATGCGCATAAAAAAAGAGCTCCTAAGAGCTCTTCAATCTGTTCAGTTTCACTCAAACAATCACTTACTTGTTATGAGATTCCTGCAGTTTTTCCATTACCTGATCCAAGCTAAAGCTCGCAGATTTTTGACGTGGCGGATATTCAGCAAAGGTTTCTAGGAACTTGCCCACATACGCTTGTGCTGGAACGAACATATAAGCATGGTCTAACAACCAGTCGTAATATGTGTTCGATGTAATGTCTGCGTTTTCGTATGGGTCCATACGCAGGTTAAACAGCTTAGGAAGACGTAACGTCACGAACGGTTCAGCCCAAATTTGCATGGTACCCGTTGCACGCTGCTCCATGAACACCGCTTTCCATTGGTTGTAACGAAGCGCCGCTAAATCACCATCATCGGTAAAGTAGAAGATCTCCGAACGACGGCCTTTCTCTTCTTCACCCGTTAGGTAAGGAAGGAAGTTGTAACCATCTAAGTGAACCTTAAACGTTTTATCACCGGCAGTATGACCTTTGAGTAGTTTCTCTTTGATTTGGTCATCACCAGCGGCGGCAACGAAGGTTGGCATCCAGTCCATATGGTGCATGATTTCGTTAGATACGGTTCCTGGTTCAATCTTACCAGGCCAACGAACCATTGCTGGTACACGGTATGCGCCTTCCCAGTTGGTGTTTTTCTCACCACGGAACGGGGTTGTACCCGCATCAGGCCAAGAGTTCATGTGAGGGCCGTTATCCGTTGAGTAGAAAACAATCGTGTTGTCTTTGATACCCAACTCATCCACTTGCTTCAATAGTTGCCCAACGTGTCGATCGTGCTCAACCATACCATCAGCGTAGTTACCGACACCGGTTACGCCTTTACTGTCGGCTTTCACGTGCGTTCTAAAGTGCATACGTGTCGCGTTCCACCACACGAAGAATGGTTTGTCCGCTTTCACTGCGCGATCCATAAAATCAAGTGCCGCGTCTAGTGTTTCTTCATCAACCGTTTCCATACGCTTACGCGTCAGTGGACCGGTATCTTCAATCTTGCCATCAGCGAATGACTTAATGACACCACGAGGGCCAAATTTCTTACGAAACTCAGGATCGGTTGGGTAATCTTCATTCTCTGGTTCTTCTTCAGCATTTAGGTGGTAAAGGTTGCCAAAAAATTCGTCAAACCCGTGTGCTGTTGGAAGGAATTCATCTTTATCGCCAAGGTGGTTTTTACCAAATTGACCTGTCATGTAACCCATAGGTTTCAGCATTTCTGCGATTGTCGCGTCTTCTGCTTGTAAGCCAATGTCTGCGCCCGGCAAACCTACTTTACTCAAACCCGTTCGTAATACACTTTGTCCCGTGATAAAGGTAGAGCGACCCGCAGTACAAGATTGCTCTGCGTAATAGTCCGTAAACATCATCCCTTCTTTCGCGATGCTATCAATATTCGGGGTTTTGTAACCCATGAGACCGAAGGTGTATGCACTCACATTGGATTGACCAATATCGTCCCCCCAAATAACCAATATATTTGGCTTTTCAGCCGCAAAAGTGGCGCTGGACGCGGCCATCATCGCTGTACCCAAAATCGCTAATCGACGTTTAGCGCCATATTTCGCTGTCATAGAAACCTCTTCGTAAGTTATTTGCATCCTGCCCTACAACGTATAGTCCATTTTTTACACATGCGTGAGATTCCCTAAGCTATTAATCTTTTTGTCATTTTTATTGAGATACGGATACAGAAATCATCGATAAGGTTTACGCCAACAAACATGATAAGGATCACACATACAAACTAAGGCTTTATTCTACGTACCCACTGGAGCTGATATTAATCAATAGGTTACCTAAGCATCATAACGATTGGTTATAAGCACTATAAAAGGACGTAACGGAATTTTGAGAATAACATTTGCTCATCGATGCGTTGTTCTAACGCATTAATCTTAAAAGTGAATCGGAGTCCTTATGGGTACTAAAATTAATAAACTAGCATTAGGTGTTGGCTTATTAGCAGCTTCTTCAGCGGCAACAGCAGCGGAAAAACCGAATATTCTTGCTATCTGGGGTGATGACATTGGTGTTTTCAACATCAGTGCATACAACAACGGTATGATGGGTTACGAAACGCCAAACATTGACCGTATTGCGAATGAAGGCGCACTATTTACTGACCACTACGGTCAACAATCGTGTACTGCTGGTCGTGCTGCATTCCTAACCGGTCAAGAACCTTTCCGTACTGGTCTATTGACTATCGGTATGCCAGGTTCGGACCACGGTATCCCTGATTGGGCTCCAACGATTGCAGACCTTCTAAAAGAACAGGGCTACATGACCGCTCAGTTTGGTAAGAATCATATGGGTGACCAAGACAAACACCTTCCAACGAACCACGGCTTTGACCAGTTCTTCGGTAACCTATACCACTTAAATGCAGAAGAAGAGCCTGAAACATATTACTACCCTAAAGACCCAGAGTTCCGTAAGAACTACGGCCCTCGTGGTGTAATCAAGTCTACTGCTGACGGTAAGATTGAAGATACTGGCCCAATGACGCGTAAGCGTATGGAGCATGCGGATGAAGAGTTCCTAGAAGAATCTCTAGCATTCATGGAAAAAGCGGTAAAAGCTGACAAACCATTCTTCATCTGGCACAACACCACTCGTATGCACGTGTGGACTCGCCTACAAGAGAAATACCAAGGTAAGTCAGGTATCAGTATTTATGCTGATGGTATGTTAGAGCATGATGACCATGTTGGTGTGCTTCTAGACAAGCTGGATGAACTAAAAATCGCTGACAACACTATCGTAATTTACTCTACCGATAACGGTGCTGAAACGGTTTCTTGGCCTGATGGCGGCGCAACTTACTTCCACGGTGAGAAAGGTACAACTTACGAAGGTGGTATGCGTGTGCCTCAGTTAGTTCGCTGGCCTGGGACTATCAAACCTGGAACTAAAATCAACGATATCATGGGCCACCAAGACTGGATTCCTACTCTACTAGCAGCCGCTGGTGATGATAAAGTGGTTGAGAAGCTAGCATCTGACAAAGGTGCAACTTACAACGGTAAAAACTGGCGCGTACACCTAGATGGTTACAACTTCCTGCCTTACTTCCAAGGTAAAGAAGAGAAAGGCCCTCGTGACAGCATGCTTTACTTCTCTGCTAACGCTGAGCTAAACGCAGTACGTTGGAATGACTTCAAGATTTCGTTTGCTGTGATGGATGGTAACATTGTGGATGCAGTTCGTTTCCAACCAAACTGGCCTCAAGTTGTTCACCTACGTGCTGACCCATTCGAGAAAGCACCGCACGAGTCTGGTATGTACCTACGCTGGATGGCAGACAACATGTGGTTATTCGTTCCAGTAGGAAATCAGGTTCAAGAGTTTATGACGACGCTACCAGATTACCCTATGCAGAATAGCCAAGTACTGAACCCAGGTAACTTCAACCAGAATGCATACATGCTTCAAGGTAAACTTAAGCAACTAGAAGCAGCCGCAGCACAAGCTAAATAAGCTACTCTAGATTAAAAATGTAATAACGAAGCCGTGGTGACTGAATGCAGTGACCGCGGCTTTTTAGTATCCAATACAAATAACATAAGACGCGAACCGCCAACTAGTACAATTCACACCCAACCTCAGGGCGGGATCGCA
>NZ_JBFRSX010000071.1:0-9538 GCF_041473835.1 Vibrio sp. 10N.222.55.A1
TTAAGATCCTGTCTATGTACCGATCCTAACTCTAAAGAGGACGGCGAGGTTTCTCACTTTCAAGCGTTAACAACGGCGCTTTCTGGTACTGTCGGGCTTGGTAACATTGCCGGTGTAGGTGCTGCACTTGCGATTGGTGGTCCTGGCGCGACATTCTGGATGATCTTGTGTGGCCTTCTGGGTATGGCTTCTAAGTTCTGTGAGTGTACTTTAGGTGTGAAATACCGAACTATCCTACCTTCAGGTGTTGTTTCGGGCGGTCCAATGTACTACCTAAGCCAAGGCCTGGGTGAAAGAGGTTTAGGTGGACTAGGTAAAGTGCTCGCTATTGGTTTCGCATTAATGTGTATTTTAGGCGCATTGGGCGGCGGTAACATGTTCCAAGCTAACCAAGCACACGCCATGTTAACTTACGCATTTGATGTACCAAGTGAATACGGTGTGATCACTGGCCTTGTACTTGCCTCTTTAGTTTTCTCTGTGATTGTTGGTGGTATGCCTTCTATCGCATCGGTAACAGAAAAAGTTGTTCCTTGGATGGCTGCTCTGTATATCGGTATGGCTCTGATTGTCATCGGTTCTAACCTTGATCAAGTTGGCCCTGCGTTCAGCGCAATCTTTACAGGTGCATTTACTGGTGAAGGTGTTGTTGGTGGATTTATTGGTGCGCTAATTCAAGGCTTGAAACGTGCAACATTCTCGAACGAAGCAGGTGTAGGTTCAGCAGCTATCGCTCACTCAGCGGTTAAAACAAAAGAACCAATCACCGAAGGTCTAGTATCACTATTAGAACCGTTCGTTGATACGGTAATCATTTGTACAATGACCGCATTGGTTATCACTATCGCTGGTTTAAACGTAGGTCCATTCGATGGCTCTGGTTTAACGGGTGTAACGCTGACTGCTGCATCGTTTACTGAAACGGCAGAAGTATTCAAATACACACTCGCTCTCGCAGTAATCATGTTTGCGTTCTCGACGATGATTTCTTGGTCGTACTACGGTC
The DNA here is from genome assembly GCF_041473835.1 of Vibrio sp. 10N.222.55.A1. Taxonomy (NCBI): domain Bacteria; kingdom Pseudomonadati; phylum Pseudomonadota; class Gammaproteobacteria; order Vibrionales; family Vibrionaceae; genus Vibrio; species Vibrio sp. 10N.222.55.A1. The sequence continues at coordinate 1,007 of NZ_JBFRSX010000071.1, forward strand.
TTAAAGCTTGGACTTACCTATTTGGTGAAGGCAAAACAACGGAGCTGATTTTCAAAGTGATGTTCTGTGTGTTTGTTGTTATTGGTGCCACGATTCAATTTGGTGCGGTAATCGACTTCTCTGATGCGGCTATCTTTGCGATGTCTATCTTCAACATTCTTGGTCTGTACTTCTTGATGCCAGTTGTGAAGAAAGAACTGCAATCGTTTGTTGCTCGTGTGAAATCAGGCGAAATCAAAACGTATGAGAAATAACGTTTAGTGGAATGAGGTTTTGCTCTAGTAGCTAACTGCATTCTAAGAAACGACACAGCTCTAAAAACGAAACTGTTCTAAAAATTTTTGTAAGACCCTTTGCTTGAGAAAGCGAGAACAGGACTGCAACTTATCCAAAATCCCTACCAGCTTGGCTTGTGGGGATTTTTTATGTCTGAACGATTAGGCGAATAACTACCTTCAATGCCCTGCTCACTCTTTTCACCCTTTTCACTCTGTTCATCATCGTGTTCAACATCGACACGACGAACCAACTCTTCTACTTTGATCATCTCTTTTTGCGCTAATGGCGAGCGACAATCATCGAAACAATAAGCTATGGTGCAGTTCTCACAAAGATACTCTGGCATCACTCCATCCCTTGTCGTCAAAGCAGCCAAATGCGAGCTAGCAATCGACTGCGTGTTCATCCTGAACAACACTATTATGCAGCGACTCTGAGCTGAAAATATGTATGCAAAGTCATTTAATAGACAACAAGTAACATATCATTGTGGATATACGTAACTATTCACAAATATCTAAGAAAACAATGAAAACACGCAAATAATCAATAATGAGAAAGCACCGGATCTATGCTCTCGACAAACGCAAAACGCCCACATCACGTGTGTGATGTGGGCGTTTCAATATTTAGTGCAAAACTAACGTTAGGTTGGTAAAGCCTTCGGCTTATAGACCCATCTCTTCAGTGAGAGTTTTGATCTGTTTGAGGTCCATGGTGTGGACTTCAATCATTTGTCTTATATCACTCAGTCGAGAGTTAGCGTTATCTTGCTTCTCACACGCGTCAGATTTCGCATCCCATGATGTGCCATCTAAGTAAACATCACACGCTTTCTTAAGAGAACCAAGATTCTGCTCGAGTTGATCTCTTTCTTTCTCAAGTTTTTCAAGTTCTTGAGAAATCTGTAATTCTTTTCGGAAAACTTCACGCGCACGCTCAAACAAAGTCGATTGCATGTCAGCCTGACGATTAAGTTTCTGGTTGTCTTGCTGAGTTTGCTCTAACGTTTGCTTCTGTTCATTTAGCTGTTGCTCTAACGAGTAGTTCGCCTTCTCTAAAACCGAAGACTGCTTCGCTAATTCCTGGAGCTCTTTTTGATGCTCTTCCGTTTGTTTCACTAGAGCGGCTTCTACTTTCGCATCGATTTCGGTATCAACTTTTGCCACTTTAGTTTCAACGGATGTCATCAACTGTGCTCTGCTGTCATGCAGTTCTTGATAACGAGTTTCGAGTACCTGATAAGTGGACTCCCACTTAGAAGCCGTAACTGTAGAACCAATTAAGCCACCCAGTGCTAAACCTATAACCGCAGCAATGCCGATATAGAGCTGACTGCGCTTATCGCGTTCTTCTATAACAACCACTTCATCTTGTTCGCTTTGTCCAGATTGCTGGTTCACTAGCGGGTACTCCCAAAAATTTATTTAACGTTACGCGGTCACTGACACGAATGCCAATACTGATTGTGAAGGCTCAGTTAAACCTATCGCTCAAGCCAGAAGCACTTAAGCTTTACTAACACATTCATCCCACCTGTTTACAGGCAGGCTTAACGAGTTAACTCCGAAATCATCAAGCTGGCAGTATACAAAAGGAAACTGCTAACGATAACTATCACTACCCATTTTTGCAGTTTTTCGTTTGTCCGGTAACGAAATAGTACAAATGCCAAAGCCAATAAAAAAACAATCGCTATTAGTCGAGTCATAACTCCTCCTTGTTTCTCTATTTTATACCATTTAAATAAGCAAGTTACGTCAGAGACTCGTTGTTTGATCATTTAGTTGAACAACATTTGTGCAAACAGATATTTTGTAGCTGACATCACATTTTATATGATCTAGGATACGCCTACAGATTACCTAATTATTTAGGTAATTGTTCCGATGAAGACTGCAGGAGAGTGGTTTTTAACTAAACATTAACATTTAGTTAGATTGACCCGCCGAAGAAGTAAATCTTTCAGGTGCTTTATGCTGGAGAAATCCAGAAAAGTGAGGACTGTCGTTGGAGGAACCTCTGGAGAGAACCGTTAGATCGGTCGCCGAAGGAGCAAGCTTAGTGCCCGTTACTTATCTATAAGTGATTCGCTAAGTGAAACTCTCAGGCAAAAGGACAGAGGAGTGGAAAGCAACAGCCTTAATTAACACAAGAATTCTATCTAGAAATCCGTATGTATTAAGTAGTGCGCCCGATCCCTGAGATCTGCACTGCCTTCCCTCTTCTCCTTAAATTTTTAATTTATTAAGGGGAATCTATGAACCACCTACAAGCTACACTACAAACCATCAACCAATTCGTTTGGGGACCACCACTGCTTATTCTGCTAGTGGGTACAGGTATCTACTTTACTTTTCGCTTAGGCTTACTCCAGTTTAGACACCTCCCAACTGCACTGAAAATGGTGTTCAGCAAAGACAAATCTGGTACGGGTGACGTATCGAGTTTCGCGGCTTTGTGTACTGCACTTTCAGCAACCATTGGTACAGGTAACATCGTTGGTGTAGCGACCGCAATCAAGATTGGTGGCCCTGGTGCCCTATTCTGGATGTGGCTTGCCGCTGTATTTGGTATGGCGACCAAGTACGCAGAATGTCTACTCGCCGTTAAATACCGCAGAACCGATAGCAATGGCGAAATGGTTGGCGGCCCAATGTACTACCTGCAATACGGTGTCGGCTCACGAATCTTAGCGGTAATGTTCGCTGTCTTCGCGCTCGGCGTTGCTTGCTTCGGTATCGGTACCTTCCCACAAGTCAACGCTATCTTGGACGCAACTCAAATCTCATTTGGCGCTTCGCGTGAGATGTCTGCTGTCGTTCTTACGATATTAGTGGCAGTGGTTACCCTTGGTGGTATCCAATCTATCGCTAAAGTGGCAGGGAAAGTTGTTCCTACTATGGCGGTTATGTACGTCGTCGCGTGTTTAAGCGTTCTGATTTCAAATGCCGACCAACTACTGAATGCCATTACCCTTGTTGTGACTTCTGCGTTTACCAACACAGCAGCAACCGGTGGTTTCTTTGGCGCGAGCATCATGCTTGCTATCCAATCAGGTATCGCTCGTGGTGTGTTCTCGAACGAATCTGGCCTAGGTAGCGCACCAATGGCTGCAGCAGCGGCTAAAACAGACTCATGTGTGAAACAAGGACTTGTCTCTATGACAGGTACCTTCTTCGACACCATCATCATCTGTACGATGACAGGTTTGGCGCTTATCTTAACGGGTGCTTGGCAGACTGATCTTTCAGGCGCTGCGATGACCACTCACGCATTCGCTGTTGGTCTGAATGCAGATACCCTTGGCCCTATGTTGGTTTCTGTTGGCTTAATCTTCTTTGCGTTTACAACAATTTTAGGTTGGAACTACTACGGTGAGCGCTGTGTTGTGTTCTTGCTAGGTACCAAAGCTGTATTGCCTTACAAGATCATCTTCATTGCGTTGGTGGCTTCTGGTGCATTCTTAAAGCTCGACATGATCTGGATAATGGCTGATATCGTGAACGGCCTAATGGCAATTCCGAACCTAATCGGGCTTATCTTGCTGCGCCACGTTGTTATCGAAGAAACCAAGCTATTCTTCAAACCGTTGACGTCTTCAAATGATTGTGAAGCAGTTAAAGCGTAAACTGAAGTGATTGAATACCAAGCCCGCATTCAACTGCGGGCTTTTTTATTTTCATCACATAGCGAAACGTCTTAAATTATTATGCAGCACATATGCCCTTATAAATAGCAAGAATATTAAATCGACCACTATGCGATTTAATAAAGAAGATAGAAGACTACTAAAAAGAACACTAATAAAACCAACACTTAATTAGATATTACTTATATTTAACAGATTGTGCGTAGGTGTCAGGCGTTTTGTAACAAACATATTAAATTTCTTTTCGTTTCAACGACACAAAAAACCAGAAGAATAAAACATGTGACTTTAATTCATATATTAGTCAGTTTATAGTCATCTACATTGTAGAGAGAATTATAATAAAAATAAAACGTTGGCTATATGATCAGATTCGACCCGATTAAAAACCGTATTTATAACGATGAACGTTCTATTAAAGTAGGATACCGTGAAACTCGGGTCCTGGAGTTATTACATAAAAACTCACCCGATATTGTTAACAAACAAGATATTATTAGCTTCGCTTGGGGAAACGAGTTCATAGGGGATACGTCACTAGCGAAAAGTATAAGTTTACTGCGCCAAGGGTTCGTTAGATTAGGCATCAAAGAAACCCCAATCGTCACCGTTCCTAAGGTGGGCTATCGCCTTATCGATGAGTGCGTGGTAATCGACTCCCCCATCAATAATGCAGCCACAACTCCCCTTGCTGATGCGAGCAACCTGATACCCGTCGGCAATAACGGTATTGCTATCGGTGCAGCTGTTGCAGTCGAACCTAAGCCTAACCCTAAACAAAGTTCGTCGGCTTACTTTCCCACTGCTGAAAACCGAAACAAGTTGTGCTACTTCACCACTGGCTGCTTACTGTTGGCATCAGCGTTATTGGCTTTTGCTAAGGTTAATGAGAGAAACCTCAGCGATATCAACCCCGTTAACCGGCTCAGCGAGCAATGGATAGGTCAAATACAAGTTTTCCAAGCCCCTGAAATGGCGATGACGCCAGAGCTAGAAAGCATTCTCTATCAGTATCAATGTGATTGCGTGGCGTACATTAGCGAAGAAGCGGAATATTCTGAGCTCTCTATTCTGAACAAAGCCACACGCCAGTCCGTCAACATCTTTTACACGCCAACCCAACTAGATCAAGCCAGTACCGAACTGGCCCTATTCCTAGAAAGAGGTCAATTATGATGCCAATCGTTGCGCTCATTTCTGCATTCGTTTTATTGGTTGGCATATGGAGTATCCCTTCGCCCCAACCAAAAGAAGAGCATCGCTACCAACATAGCGTGGTGGACCTGATAGTGAATGACAATGTATTACGTACCGACGGATTAACGAAAATAAGTAACAACAAGGTGCTGCACCTGATGTCCGTTCAAGACGACAACATGCCCGACCCACTTGTTCTGCGATTCAGAGGAACAGCCCGTCCTTCTCAATCACTTTTCTTTTCTATTTCTGGCACCATTGACTTAGTCTCTGTGCAAAAAATAAATAAAACAATGAATGACAGCCGATTGGCGCCTTACCTGTTAATCAACAATGACCCATTAACTGTAAAGATTGATATCTTAAGTTCGAATGATTTATTTGCCATCATTAAAACGTGTAATACAGGCCGAACGCAACTTCTGGCCAAACGATAATTAGAGATAGTTTAACCACTAGCAAAAAGTGCCCTATTATCAAGTAGCAAGCTTTTCCGATATTACACATAAAAAACGGATGGTTATTTTCATTATTTTATCAGTAATACAATTATTACAGTCTTCCTTACTTTAAGTGTTTGCATTTTAAAACCGATAGCAAAGCAAAATATTCAAGTTAGATTTTTACTCTTTGTCACTCACTACCTGCCCACCTTAAAACTACGAGTATTGTGAATGGTTATACCTGTTCTTCTAATTAACCATTCATACAAACGCCAAAAATAACGTCAAATAATTTTGACGTCTAAGCCCGAATAATGGGCCTTCATTTTTCTAAAAACGGTTTGAGCCCCATCAAACAATTTACGTTCAGTTGCATACTCTTTCACCGTAAAAACACTAATGACAATACAAGCCATTGAATTAACTGGGTAATTTAATTCAACCCTTTTCAGTATCTATCTATTTATCAACATGAAAAAGTGAACTTGTCTTGTTAACTGCACGGCACACAAAACATTATCAAAATAGAAAAATTACAAATGAGGGAATTGTTAATGATCACAGTAAACAGAAGTCTCTTAGCAACCGCAGTGTTGTCTGTTCTATCAACCGGTGTAAATGCGAAGATTTACCCAGACCAAATAGTGTTTGACCAACTTGGTGAAGATGTCTGTCGCTCTGGTTATCGTCCTATAGACCGTTATGAAGCAGAAGAGCAGAAGAGTACTTTGGTCGCTCGCATGGGCACTTGGCAGATCACCGGGTTAAAAGGAAACTGGGTAATCATGGGGCCGGGTTATCATGGCGAAATTAAGCAATCAAGCAGTGGGTCAACGTTCTGTTACCCAAACAACGACCAATCTGAAATCCCTAACTATTCCGCCAAATCGGTTCAGGAAGGCAGCGAAATCGATGTTCAGTATGAATTAGTGAACAACCGTAACGACTTTGTACGCCCATTAAGCTACTTAGCCCACAACCTAGGTTACGCTTGGGTTGGCGGTAATAACAGTCAGTACGTGGGCGAAGACATGACGATAAAGCGCTCTGGCAACAGTTGGGTAATACAAGGAAATAACAATGGCTCTTGTAGCGGCTATCGCTGTGATGAAAAAACCAAAATCACCGTCGACAATTTTGCCTACACCGTTAACGACGACAACTTTTGGCATGGTGATGTTGTCGAGTCGGATCGTGAACTAGTGAAAACGGTTTACGCGACGGCAAGAAACAACAGCAAGATCGCGCAACAAGTGGTGGTAGACCTAAAAGTAGACGAATCAACAAACTGGTCGAAAACGAACAGCTACGGATTCTCACAGAGCGTTCAAACAGAGAACACCTTCAAGTGGCCTTTGGTTGGCGAAACTAAGCTCACCGTTAAGTTCGAGGCTAACCAAAGCTTCGCTGAAACAAATGGCAACTCCACTAGCGAACAAGTAACACTTCAAGCTCGTCCTATGGTTCCTGCGAATTCGGAGCTACCGATTCGAGTTGAGCTGTATCGTTCAAGCATCTCTTACCCGTACCGATTCAACGCCGATATTAGCTACGATGTTGAATTCAACGGCTTCCTTCGTTGGGGTGGCAACGCGTGGCACTCTCATCCAGATAACCGCCCGTACAAGGCTCATACCTTCACCATGGGCCGTGGCAGCAGTGAATCTGCCGACATTCGCTACCAATGGGATCACCGTTACATCCCAGGTGAAACTAAATGGTGGGATTGGGGCTGGGCGATTAAAGAAGCTGGCTTATCAAGCATGCAATACGCGACTGGCGGAAGCTTACGCCCCTTCCACTCTTACGTGTCTGGAGATTTCTACGCTGAATCTCAATTTGCAGGTACTATCGAAATTGGACAAGCAACACCAATTACTAACAATCTACGCAGCAAAAGAAGTACTGATTCCGTCAACGAATCTACTGAGCGCATTGGCGACATCGAAGTTACCACCAACTTTAACGCCGATGAGTTGAGTGACTTAGGTTTCGAAGGTGCTGAGATGAACATTAGCGTCGTTGAATAACTGCGCTGTAGAATAAGATCGGTACAAAGATCTACCAGTAATAAAGCACAAAGCCCACGCCGTGGGCTTTCATATATTCATGTTCAACTGAAAACGGTGAACTACACAGGCTCTTCCATCAGAAGCTTTACACCCAGCCCAACCAGCACCATGCCCGTCACGCCTTCCATCCACTTCATAAAACTCGCGTTTTTGAGCAAATTTTTAGCCGAGTTAAGAGCGCCAGCCAAACCACATTGCCATACCATCGCAATCATAAAGTGTACCGAAGCCATCAACATAGATTGCAATAAAGGCGAACCTTCAGGGTTTACAAATTGAGGTAAAAAGGCCAGATAGAAAACTGCTGTTTTTGGGTTAAGAACGTTAGACAGAAAGCCTTCACGCAAAGAACGCTTTGCACTGTAAGCCTGCTGAGCTTGTTCTCCGACCTTCAAACCGCCACCGTTTTTCATCAACGCTCGCAAACTGCTTAAGCCAAGCCAGATGAGGTAAACCGCACCTACCATCTTAACGGCTTGAAAGAGTTCAGCGGATTGGGCGAGGATTGCAGATATACCCACAGCAGAGAAAAACGCGTGTACATACAAGCCGCTACAAATACCAAAGCTCGTCATACAACCGTCAGCTAAGCCAGAGCGGCTAGTATTGCGAATCACCAAAGCCGTATCTAAGCCCGGCGTTAGCGTTAAAATAGTGATGGCAATTAGAAATGCCTCAAAGTTCAAAATATCCATATCATTGTCATTTTTGTTCAGCGATCTATCATCAATACCGTGTATCTGAACAATTCGCAAGCAACAATTGCCACCAGCTATACAACTCACTGATTTTGTGCACAATAGAACAGTTTGATTTGTTAAGAAATAGTAAATTCAAGGCATCGTACCGCCTCATGCTTTTCTCGCTATATTGTCCCGTCCTGAAATGT
>NZ_JBFRSX010000072.1:0-737 GCF_041473835.1 Vibrio sp. 10N.222.55.A1
TCCCAGAGCCCTTTAGCATGTGCTTCTGATTCACAATACCAAAGCTCTTTGAGTTGTGCCCCGAGTATATAAGTGGTCATTAAGTCCTTATTGATATTCAATATTTCTGTAAGATAGCTGTCTTGCCGTGGATTTAAGTTGCCTCTATTTTTCAACAACACCCAGCGTGAGCGCTTGACCCATTGCCTCGCTTTTTTATCTTGCTTGAGTTTGTTGGCTTGGTCGACTCTGACTCTATCCATTACCTCACGACCGAACTTAGCAACAACATGGAATAAGTCGTAAACGATTTTTGCGTTCGGGCAGTGCGCTTGAACTTCAAGGTCAAAAGCCGTATTCATGTCCATCGCGACCGCTTCGATATTATTGCCATGCTTGCCTAACAGCTCGAAGAACGGTCGTATGTCCTTGCGGCTACGGCCTAACCCTATCCAAATGACTTGATGAGTCTTAGCGTCAGCAATGACCGTGGCATACCTATGCCCTTTAAAGATAGCGAACTCGTCCATGACGAGTTGCCTTAGCTCTTCCCATTTCACTGACGGTACAACTTGTCGAAGTCGGCGTTTATCTATCTCTTTAATGGTGTGCCAATGTACGCTCGTTAACTGGGAGATATGCTTAATGGGAAGAAGAGGCAGCAGTTGTTCTATATAACTTTTTAGGCGCTTCGTGATGCGAGCATAAGGCTCTAGCCAAGATAGAGACTCTGTTTTTATGCCGCAGTCACGACACTT